>NZHT01000012.1 GCA_002691385.1 Flammeovirgaceae bacterium
ACTTTAAACTATGAAAACATTTTGCCTAGCCACCGTGTTACTTGTTGGATTCTCATCTTTCCATCAGATTAAGTCTGTCGATGATATTAGGGATATAGATTCTTTCAGGAATTTGAGTTTGTGATGATTGAAAATGGATATTTAAATTATAATTCTAATGAAGATTTGATACTATCTAATTAAAACCATATCCATATAATAAATAATTTTCTCTTATCAATTTTTTTAAAATTATTGTAAATTGTAGGTATTAATCTTAAACTTATAATATTCAAATGAGAATGAAACTTTGGTGTCATATCTCATCAAAAATTGAACATGAGTATTCAAGTAATTAAAAAAAAAGACCAAGCTGACGGTAACTTCAATAATGGAGAAATACTTGAAAAAAAACCTATAGGGTTTTCACAAGATGGAGGAAAAATCAGGCCGTATTCTAATCTATTTTATTGGGCACATGCTTGGACTACAAAAGGAAAAAGCACAATAGGTCTCCATCCCCACCAAGGTTTTGAAATTTGTAGTTTTGTTTTAGAAGGGTCAATAAATCATTTTGACACAAAACAAGAAAAGTGGATATCTCTTAAAAAAGGAGATGTTCAAATAATTAGGGCAGGGAATGGAATATCACACGCTGAGGAGTTAATCGAAAAGTCTGAAATTTTTCAGATTTGGTTTGATCCAAATATTCAAAACTCAATGACAGAAGAAGCTTCATATGATGATTACCAGTCTAATGATTTCGAAATAATTGAACATAATGGGATTAAAATAAAAAAAATTGCTGGAGGAAATTCTCCTATGAAAATTTTTTCAGAAGGAATTGAAATAAACTCATATGAAATACCTTCAAATATTGAATCTGGTTTTGAGATACAAAAAGATGCTATATACTCTTATTTTATTTTGGATGGGGAAATTAATCTAAATAAAGAAACAGCTGAAAAGGGGGATTTTATAATTGTTTCAGAAGTGAATAATATAAATATAACTGCTAACTCTGAGACAAAAGTTTTTGAAATCAAAAGCCCATTAAGGCCAAGCTATAGTACTTACAGCGAAAGGTTTATGAAATGATTTATTTATTTTCAAAAGTTTAACATCCACAAGCCTCACACTCAGGATCATCAATAGAGCAGCTCCCTCTGAGGTGTGGTGTCTCAGGAGTTTTTTATGATGGCAGAAAAAAACCTCACTTAATTATGTCTAAATGAGGTTTTGGATTTTTCTAAAACTTAATTATTTTTTCATTGCATTAACCATACTCAATGAATCATCAAAAGTCATCATTAAGGATAATTTGTCATCATTTACTTCAAAGTAATGACCAAATATTGTATTCATACCATCAGCGGTAGCATTTACTTTACAGAACACCTTATTGCCCTCACTAATCATAAATTCTGGATCTACATGAAAATTGTCCCATAATCCAGGAATTTTAGACATATTAGCCATCAGGTTCTGTTTTCCCTTGTGCGTTCCAGATAATGGATGTTTATCTCCAGGAAAGATCCATGTAACATCATCATGAAGGATGCTCATAAAGGATTCCATATCACCTTTTCCGAAAAAGTCATACCCTTGCTGCACTAATTCTTTTGCGCTCATATTAATTCTATTTATGGTTAAAAAAATAAAATTAAAAAAATATCATGAACAATAAAATAGTAAGTACGTTTTTCAGCAATAAAAGCCAAACAATAAAATATTAAGACCCACAAGCCTCACACTCAGGATCATCAATGTCGCAGCTACCTCCTGCTTCCTCTTTCTTTATTTTTTCGTAGCTCAAATCCATGACACAAAATTAATTTGGACTCAAGCAATACCTTCTGGTGAGAATAATTCACTAAGAATGGAGAAGTTTTATTAGCTTTAACTAACCAAAACCAACCATCATGAATCACTTCAAGAATATACTGCTATGTAGCTTTATTTGTTCAATTGTATTGTTTACCAATTGTGGTGAAGACAGTGAAGATGTTGTTGCGGATGCAGACAGTGATTTTATTTATCTAGATGAAAATGGTATTACCATTAAAGCAAGTGAAAATGCCGTTGTTGGTAAAAATTACAAATTAAATGGGGTTAGTTATTTAATAGTAGATAAAGATTTATTAGCTCAAATGATAGCAGAAGGAAAAGACATAACGAAAGTTATAACATCTAGAATAACAGATATGGTAGGTATCTTTTATTTTTATCCTTCTTTTAATCAAGACATTAGTTCTTGGGATGTCAGTAATGTGAACAATATGAGTAGTATGTTTTATGATGTATCTTCTTTTAATCAAAATATCAGCAATTGGGATGTGAGCAATGTGACAAGTATGTTTGGGATGTTTACGAATGCTTTTAAGTTCAACCAAGACATCGGAGCTTGGGATGTGAGCAATGTGAGTATTATGGCTCTTATGTTTAAGAATGCATCCACTTTCAATCAAGATTTAAGTTCTTGGGCTGTAAGTAATGTGACAGATTGTAGAGAATTTAGCTATGAGACAACCACTTGGGCATTACCCAAACCTGACCTCACTAACTGTACTGAATAACCCAGAAAATTTACGCAGTACCACTTCACACCAAAGACTTTTAAACACTAAAGAATAGGTTTGTAGTAAGAAAGGAATTTAGATATGTTACCGAGTATAGCAACAAGAAAAAATGGCTTAATCTCTCTAAAAGCGATGTGCAAGAAATAAATACCCATATTTCGCATTTACAACCTGCCTCTAAAGAAGATGATGAACTGGCAAGAAGGTTTGACATGTTAGTACTTATTTATCAAATTCTTCTACTAAGTGGCTCAGGAGAAACTGGTAAATATATGAGTAAGATTTATAGAACTGCTGCCTCATTACAAAAGTAAGGATAACATACCGCAAATTGCTACCCACCTCCCACTCATAAAGGAAGCCCAAACGGATGCTTACTGGAAGACCATTGATGTTAAAAAATTAGAATCACTGAGAATTGCCTTAAGAGATCTCATAAAATATTTAGATATCCAAAAACAGGAACCAATTTATACGCACTTTGAAGATGAGCTAGATTATCAAGGGATTGAAGTCCGAGAGCCAATAAGCAACTCTTATACTAGCCTACAGTCCTATAAAGACCGAGTGGAGAGCTACATTAGAAAAAATAAAAATCATTTAACAATTCACAAGCTCAACAACAATATTCCGATTACTAAAGCTGAACTAGATGAATTGTAAGCACATAATTGAGCGTTTTTTCAAGTCTTATTTTCTTGTTACCTCCTTGTTACTGATAGTTGTTTTTAACGAAAAAAGTGCCTATAATTGCTCAATAAGGAGATTTTTACATAATAAAGCCATTGCTTCATAATAAATTTAATCAAAAGGGAAACTAATTTAAATTCATTTAAATTGACGTATTAACCAAATTTTTAATTGACAATTCAAAAAATATGAATATCCGTTTTCTTTCTCTTTTACTTGTGATCCTGATGGCCTGTACGCCTTATGAAAAAAAATCTTCTCCACAAACTTCTCAAAATCATCTTTTAACTGATAAATATACGACGGTTCAACTCACCGCAGATTTGAGTAACCTCAGTGAAAAACAAAAACGTATCATTGTTAAGCTAATAGAAGCGGCTGAAATAATGGATGACCTGTTTTGGTATGAAGCCTATGGCGATAAAGAAGAAGCCTTGGGTTTGGCTACGACCGATGAACTCAGAAAACTCATTCATATTAACTATGGTCCTTGGGATCGCCTGGCGGGTAACCAGCCGTTTATCGATCAAGAAAATCCAAAGTCCTTGGGGGCTAATTTTTATCCAAAGGACCTCACAAAAGAAGAATTCGAAGCTTCTAATTTATTAGATAAAACATCTATGTATAGCTTCATTAGAAGAGACAGCACGGGTGCGCTCATCTCAATTCCTTATCATAAAATGTTCTCAAAGCAAGTGAAAAAAGTTGCATTAATTCTGAAAGAATGCGCTCAAATAACAGATAACAAAGCTTTTAGCCACTACTTGAACCTAAGGGCAGATGCTTTTCTTACCGATGAGTATCAACCTTCTGATTTTGCCTGGATGGACATGAAGTCCAACCCGATAGATGTCGTGATTGGCCCTATAGAAAATTATGAGGATGCTTTGTACAACTATCGAGCAGCCCATGAAGCTTATGTTTTGATTAAAGACTTAGATTGGAGTGCTAGACTTGACAAATATGTGAGCTACTTACCTGAACTCCAAAGAGGAATACCAGTTCCTGATAAGTTTAAAAAAGAACAACCCGGGGCCAACGCCGATCTCAATGCCTATGATGTGGTATATTATGCGGGAGATTGCAATGCGGGATCTAAAACAATCGCTATAAACTTGCCCAATGATGAAGAAGTACAATTAAAAAAGGGATCCCGTCGTTTACAACTAAAAAATGTTATGAGAGCTAAGTATGAAAAAATTCTAATGCCGATTGCAGAAAATTTGATCGATCCAGACCAAAGACAAATGATTACTTTTGATGCTTTTTTTGCTAATACGATGTTTCATGAAGTAGCCCATGGGCTTGGTATTAAAAATACCCTTAACGGCCAGGGAACGGTACGGGCTGCTTTGAAAGAAAATTATTCCGCCCTCGAGGAAGGTAAAGCAGACGTGCTAGGTCTTTACATGATCACACAACTGCATCAAAAAGGAGAAATATCCGGTGATCTCAATAACTACTATGTCACTTTCATGACAAGTATATTTAGATCGGTTCGATTCGGAGCTTCCTCAGCTCATGGTCAAGCCAATATGATAAGATTCAATTTTTTCAAAGAACGAGGTGCCTTTACCAAAAATAATGAAACAGGTTATTACAAGGTGAATTTTGATAAAATGAAATTAGCAATGAACGGACTCTCGGAAAAAATTCTCACTCTCCAAGGAAATGGAGATTATCAAGGTGTGACGGACTGGGTTTCCAAAAAAGCCCATATTGATTCGGATCTTCAGATCGATCTAGACCGGCTAACTACCAAAGGAATCCCTGTAGATATTGTGTTTGAGCAAGGATTAGAAATACTCGGTTTATAAAATTCAAGGTTATGGAAGCAACTAAAACAATTAATGGATTTAAACATTTAAAATATACTGCCCCACGACATCCTAAAGAGCTGATGGAGCAAAAATCTCTCGATTTTTATGAGTCAATGAACCAAAGGCGAACCGTTCGAGAGATCTCATCTGAACCCATTGAAAAGTCTATTATTAATCGTTTAATACAAACGGCATCGACAGCTCCTTCGGGGGCACATAAACAACCTTGGACTTTTTGTGCCATTTCTTCCCCAGCCCTAAAAAAAGAAATTAGAATAGCTGCCGAATCAGAGGAAAAAGAAAGCTATGATCATCGTATGTCAGATCGATGGTTGAATGACTTGAAACCCATGGCCACTGATTGGCAAAAGCCTTTTCTAGAGGATGCCCCATGGCTGATCGTCGTGTTCAAACAAGTATACGAATTAGAGAACAATGAAAAGCAAAACAATTATTATGTGAATGAAAGTGTCGGTATTGCTTGTGGCTTGCTGATTACAGCCATACATCAGGCAGGCCTAGCTACCTTGACACATACACCTAGCCCAATGACTTTTTTAACAAAAATTCTAGACCGTCCAAAAAATGAGCGACCATTTCTATTACTGCCTGTCGGATATGCCGCAAAACACGCTTATGTGCCCGACTTAAAAAGAAAACTCCTTAAAGACGTGGCAGTCTATTATTAATAGACTGCTGACCAGCAAGTATAAAAATTCTATATCTTAAGGTAAATCGAAAATTAATGGACTATTTCAGTATAAACACCGTTTTTGTATGAGCGACAATACATAGCTTCAGTAAGTACCTTTGGCTTCATGATAGATTTATTTAAAAGCATCCTACAACATTCTTGAATACCTTCAATAATTGAAGGGTGCGGGTGAATCAACTCAGCCAATTCTTCTATACCTCGACCGTCAGAAATTAACAAAGCAATGGCCTGTATCGCACTTGATGAATGTTGGCCGACTACTCGCATACCTAAAATTTTATGATCATTTTCACCAATAATGATTTTAATAAATCCTTCGGTATTTCTCATGGCAACTGCTCTGGGTATACAACTATAGTCTAAACTTGCCACCCGATAATTAAGACCTGCTTTTTGTGCTTGTAACTCGTTCATTCCCACACCAGAAACTTCAGGTGCCAAAAACATAATAGTTGATATATTCTCATATGTAAGCGGACGATTCGGTTCAGCAAAAATACATTCAACTGCATATCTCCCTTCTAATTCACCTACATTAACCAGAGAAATATCTGCCGTTATATCACCCACTGCATAAATATTTGAAACACTAGTCTGGGTCAATTTATCAACAATACCTCTACTGTTTACTTCCAATCCTAATGATTCCTCTACAAGATTTTCATAGTTGGGTACGCGACCAACTGAAATCAATGCCTTCTCAACATTGAACACTTCCGTAGACCCATCGGTATATTCAAGGTTATATTGAACAGCACCCTTTAAAACCTTCATATCTGTTAGACGTGAATTTCTGTGAATCAATACGCCTCGATCTTCCAAACTTTTTTCTATCACTCTAACCACATCTTCGTCCTCAAAGGGTAAGATACGGTCCCCTTTATCTATTAAATGAACTTTTGTTTTACCAAAGCCCGAAAAAATGGTTGCGAATTCACATCCTATTACCCCTGCCCCCAAAATGACAATACTTTTAGGAAAATTATTAATTTTAGGCAATCCATCACTAGTCATCACAATTTCTTCATCGATGGGTAAATTTGGCAATTTCCTTGGGCGACTACCCGTCGCCAATATGATGTAATCTGATTCTAACTCCTGTATTGCTCCCTTGCTTTCGACAACGACTACATTTTTCGAAACTACCTTAGCCGATCCTTCTATGTATTCAAATAAATCGTCATCTAAAGCCACATTAATTTGCTCCATATGATGTCGTAATTGATGAATACGCCCATCAAGGGCTTTGTTAACCTCATCATTGATCTGATACATTTGAAAATCTATATTATACAAATTTAAACCTGGACCCTGAGTTCGAAGCATAGAGGCTGTGGTAGATATTTCCCATAAAGTTTTACTCCATAAGGCTCCACTATGAATGCCAGCCCCACCCAATTTATCTTTTTCTATCAAGGCTACTTTCTTTTTAAAATCAATTGCACGCATAGCTGCCGCATATCCTGCCGGTCCAGCACCAACAATAATTAAATCAAACTTTTTCATAATTTCTTATGGGTGTTTTAATATGGATTAATTATTCGAATACCTTTCATTCTCAAAATAAAGACAATCGGTACAGCTCTATTTTACTTATCTTCATCAAACAAAATTTGCATCTTGCTCTTCAAAATTGGAATCAAATCATACAACTACTCATAGGATGAGATAACAAAGTAAATTTCTTAAAATACGTCTTTTCGACAATTAAGATAAATAATTCTTTCCAAAAAAAAATGAAACCGAGTAGTCTCCTGAGATAAACAATGCACAGTTTCACCCAAAGATGATAGGATACCTGCTCCATAAATCTTTAATTGACCCCGCTCTTTAATCAATCCAAATTCTACGGTAAACCAATAAATTCTCGAAATTACTTCTATCGCAGCGGCGTCATTCAAATAAGTCAAGCCTAAATGACTTAATCCCAACAAATATTCAACAAAAAAAGTATTGGTTAGCAAGGGTACATGTGCAAAGACATCATGAAACATACCTGGTTCCTCCAAATAGCCCATTGACGATTTTTTTCTAAGTCAAGTCGTCGCAGGAAATTTTTGTTGAGGCAGCTACTCATTCACTTTGTTGAATCTTGAAATTTCTTCAGGACAAAAATCAATTGTTGCTAAGCCTTCCAAATAGGTCGCACTTGCCAACTTTCGTAATTGCTCTAATTGGCGATTGTACAACACCTGCCAAATTTCAAAATCTTCACCTCATATCGTTCATATTCCTGTTGTATGATCAGTTGGTTACGGATTGATAATTGATCCAACAAACGAAGAAATGGCTTCATCGGAATTGTTTTTTTTTAATTGATTGATAAAGGCACTCCCTATTATCGCACCTGAAGCATATTGACACGCATTGTCAAAGGTTTCTTTATTTGAAATACCAAACCCTATCAATCTTTCAACAGATAAGTTCATCTTTTGAATACACTCAAAATAATCTATTTGTTCTTGAGAAATCTCTTGTTTCGCTCCGGTAATACTTGCAGAAGATACCATGTAAATGAAGCCTTTAGAAGCTTCATTAATTTGCAAAACTCTCTGCTTAGAGGTCTGAGGAGTAATTAGAAATATATTATATATCCCATATTTCTCAAAGGTTTGTTGATATATTTCTATGTATTCTTGCATGGGCAGATCGGGTAAAATGACACCGTCAATGCCCACTTTTTTGCAGTTCTGACAAAATTCAGTAAATCCGTACTGAAGTACAGGATTAATATAACCCATTAATATTACAGGAATATTAACATATTTTCTCAAATCCTGCAACTGCCTCATGAGCAACTTGAGTGACATTCCTGCATCTAAGGCATTTTGGGAAGAATCTTGAATGGTAGGCCCATCTGCGATTGGGTCAGAATAAGGAATCCCTATTTCGATTATATCCACTCCTGCCGCCTCAAGGGCTCGAGCAATTCTCAAGGTATCATCAATCTTCGGATAGCCTGCCGTAAAATAAATATTTAAAACTCTCTTTTTTTTCTTTAAAAAAACTTCATTAATTCTGTTCATAATTCAACCTTATCAATATTTACCCCAAGTAATGTAAGTATCCAAATCTTTGTCACCTCGGCCAGATACATTAATGACCACAACTTTATCTTTTATCTCAATTTTTTCAAGGACAGAAATAGCATGTGCAGTTTCAATAGCAGGAATAATCCCTTCCAAACGGCTTAAAGCAATACCGGCATGCATAGCTTCTTCATCAGTTACTGCACAAAAAAAAGCTCTCTCTGAATCAAAAAGATGGGCATGAAGAGGTCCAATACCTGGATAATCTAATCCCGCCGATATGGAATAAGGCTCTGTCACTTGCCCATCAGGGGTCTGCATTAATAGTGTTTTGCTGCCATGAAGAATACCCTCGGTACCTAAAAAAGTTGTAGCTGCAGATTTTTTGTGATCAATGCCTAAACCTGCTGCTTCAGCAGCAACCAATTGTACCTCAGAGCGATCCAAATAATGGTAAAAGGCTCCAGCTGCATTACTACCACCCCCAACACAGGCAATGACCATATCTGGATAATCTCTACCTATTTGTTCATTTAGCTGAAATTTGATCTCTTCACTAATCACAGATTGAAACCTTGCTACTAAATCTGGATAAGGATGAGGCCCCACTACCGAGCCAATGATATAATGAGTATCTGTGGGGTGATTGATCCAATGCCTCATTGCTTCATTAGTGGCATCTTTGAGGGTTTTACTACCAGATTGAGCGGCACGAATCTCAGCACCTAAAATCTTCATTCTTTCTACATTAGGTCGTTGTCTCACCATGTCTACCGCACCCATATAAATAATACATTCCATGCCCATCAAAGCACAAACAGTTGCAGTCGCTACTCCATGCTGCCCTGCTCCAGTTTCAGCTATTATCTTTTTTTTATGTAACGACTTGGCTAACAAAATTTGACCAATAGTATTGTTGACTTTATGAGCTCCTGTATGACATAAATCTTCTCTCTTTAAGAATATTTGTGCTTGATACTTTTCAGACATACGATGAGCCAAATACAGGGGAGTAGGTCGTCCAACATAATCTCGCAAGAGATAATGAAATTCTTTTTTAAAACTTGACTTATTCATTATCTCAAGGTAATTTTCTTGAAGTTCAAATATATTTGGCAAAAGCATTTCAGGCACATAGGCCCCACCATACTTGCCATAATATCCATTACTGTTCACTTTATAATTTTCTTGACTTGTCATAATGATTTTTTTAATGCCCCCAGTAATTCTATATTCTTCATCCCTGGATAATCTTCAAATTTACTGTTTACATCAATGCCTATAAATCCTCGATGATTGATCGAATTAAGCATTTTTAAACTTTCCAAAGAGAGGCCCCCACTGAGCCAAAAAGGTTTTGAACTTGGACTCTCATTCAATATATTCCATTTAAACCTCTTGCCCGATCCACCATATTCATGAGATAAAGTATCATATAAGAAATAATCTGCCTCCTGCTCAAAAGCTGACATTTGATCAATAGGTAATTGATCTTTAATTCTAAATACTTTTATTACTTTCACCCCCAAGTATTTAAGATTCGCAAGGTAAGAAGGTGGCTCATCTCCGTGCAATTGCACGTAATCTAAACCAAATGTTTTAATCTTTTCTATCACTGAATCTAAAGGTTCATTCACGAACACTCCTACCTTTTGAGTACTTCGAAAATCAATGCCTTCTAACGAGAGCGCCTCCACAAACCTTTTTGATTGAGGATAAAATATAAATCCCATTAAATCTGGTTTTAAAGCCAGTACGGATTTGATATTAGTCACCTCTCGCATGCCGCACACTTTAAGTTTCATCCATCAATGATTTTAAACTTTTAACAAATTCAAAGCAGTGTTTACCGGGATCCAGAGTCTTCATAAAACATTCTCCAATCAAAAATCCTTGATACCCATACCCCATCAAATCAATAACTACCTGTGGGTCGTCTATTCCACTCTCTGAAACCTTAACAAAATCATTTGGTATTTGGGCTGCCAATGACTTGGATACTCCCACTTTAGTCTCAAAAGTTCTTAGATTTCTATTGTTAACGCCCAATAAATCAATATGGGGATTTAAGCTTTTTTCCAACTCAGATTGATTGTGTACCTCTAACAAAACCTCTAAACCCAAGCTTTGTGCCAAGGCCCCTAAGGCTGTAAGTTCTCTTGTGTTTAAAGCTGCAGCAATCAATAAAATCACATCGGCTCCCATGGCTTTAGCCTCGATGATTTGGTATTCATCTATCATAAAATCTTTACGTAGCACAGGGCAGTTTAGATGCCCCCTTACCGTTTGTAAATCATTGATAGAACCTCCAAAATAGTCTTGATCCGTTAAAATAGAAAGTCCTGAGATGCCTGCTTTTATATAATCATGAGTCACCTCTTCAATCGTTGACCAATCATTAATTACGCCCTTAGATGGACTTTTCCGTTTGAACTCTGAGATGATAGCCGGTGATTCAGATTGTCTGATTTGATCTACCAGAGAATAAGTCTTTCTTAAAAAATAAGGTTTCGTTTCAAGTGCAGCAATGGGTTCTGCTATTTTTTTTGTAAATACTTCTCGCTTTTTATTTTCAATGATCTTATCCAAAATACTCATATCATTAATTGTTGATTTCTAAAAATTTATTGAATACATCCTTGGCTTTACCAGATATCAAAGATGTTCGAGCTTTCTCTACTCCAGCTTCAAAAGATAACCCGCTGATGGTGGAAATGGCCATTCCTGCATTAGCAATGACTACACTATTTTGTGAAGAAGTCCCTTTACTATAAAGAATTTCTTTAAATAACTTTGCTGAGGATTTAATATCCGTTCCTCCCGCCAGATCTATAGCTTCCAAATAAGATAGCCCGAGCAAACTCGGTGCACCGATCGCCTCTCCTGCATCGGAAATATACTTGAAGTCTCCGGTTAATGAAATTTCATCATAACCATCCAAAGAATGTACAATTAGAAATTTTTTGTCCGTATTCTGATACAAATAACCATACAAACGGGCCAATTCGAGATTAAAAACGCCTACCATCTGATTCGCAGGGGCGGCTGGATTAACCATAGGGCCTAGCATATTGAAAAATGTTTTTACCCCCAATTCTTTACGGATCGGTGCCACATTTTTCATTGCAGGATGAAACATCGGTGCATGTAAAAATGCAATCTTGCTTTGATCAAAACTTTTCATAATGCGCCCCACATCATTAGAAAATTTACATCCTAAATATTCCAAAACATTAGAAGATCCACAGACGGATGAAACACCGTAATTCCCATGCTTAGCTACATGATATCCTGCTCCAGCAACCACAAAAGATGCCAATGTAGAAATATTAAAGGTATCCTTACCATCTCCTCCTGTACCACAAAGGTCAATAGCATTATATCCTTCCGCAGGAACTTTTACACAAAGTTCAAGCATAGCATCTCGGAAACCCGACAGCTCATCTACGGTAATATTTCGCATCATAAATACCGTCATAAATGCGGCCATTTGACTTGGATTGTAAGCTCCTGAGGCGAGATTTGTTAAGATTTCTCGGGCTTCCTCTTTTTCAAGTGATTGGTAGTTAAATAACTTATTGAGAATGTTTTTCATTTTCCTGAATGTTCTAACCAGTTGATAATCATTTTTTTTCCATATGAAGACATGATCGACTCGGGATGAAATTGAAGTCCACGAACATTGTATTGCTTATGTTTGATGGACATCACAAATTGATTCGCATCTTCAGAAGTGACAATGAGATTCTGAGGAAAATTTTTATTTGAAATAACCCATGAATGATACCGACAAGCCTTAAAAGAATCTGGAACCTCCTGGAATATTGAGTCTGAATTTTTTAAAAATATATCAGTGACTACCCCATGATAAACTTCATCCAAATTGTACAATTTGGCACCGTAAGCCTCCCCGATAGCTTGATGTCCCAAGCATACGCCTAAAATGCTTTTAGTGGCTCCATATTTTTTTATAATTTCAGACATTATTACTGCATCTTTTGGAACCCCTGGACCTGGAGAAAGTAAAATACAATCATATTGCTCTATCTCCTCAATAGCAATTTTATCATTCCTAAAAATTGCTATATCCTTATATAATCCAATCGCTTTTAATATGTGAACTAGGTTATAAGTAAAACTATCGTAGTTATCTAATACCAATATTTTCATCTTAGCTCTGAATTCAATTGTGCCATCTCCATCGCCTTCTCAAGGGCTGCTAACTTATTATAAACTTCTTCTACTTCATTTTCTGGAATGGATTTAGAAACAATACCGGCACCCGCTCTGAAAATCAGTTTTCTCCCCTGACTTCGAAAAGTACGAATCATAATGGCATGGTTAAAGCCTCCTTCAAAATCCATGAACCCAATAGCACCACCATAATATCCGCGTGCACTCTTTTCGTATTGGCCGATCAATTCCATGGCACGATGTTTTGGGGCTCCAGATAAGGTTCCTGCTGGAAAAGTACTCGCAACGATATCTAATGAATCTGAGCCTATGTCCAATTTACCAGTCACCTTACTTACCAAGTGAATGACATGAGAATAATACTGAACTTCTTTGTAGGTTTCAACAGTTACATTCGAGGTAAACTTACTTAGGTCATTACGTGCCAAGTCTACCAGCATGATATGTTCAGAATTTTCTTTAGGGTCCGCCAAAAGTTTTCTAGCCAAATCAGCGTCAGCTTCATCATCTCCGGTCCTTCTAAAAGTACCTGCAATAGGATAAATAACAGCTTCTTTTGCATTAACAATAATTTGCGCTTCAGGAGATGAACCGAAAATTTTGTAAGAACCATAATCAAAATAAAAGAGATAAGGAGATGGATTGATTGACCTTAATGCTCGATATACTTGAAATTCATCACCCTTAAATTCCGACTCAAATTGTCTTGAAAAAACGACCTGAAATACATCGCCTAAGTTACAATGATCGATCCCTCTTTTGACCATTTCTAAAAACTCATCATCTGTATAGTCAGAAGTTATCTCACCTTCCCGGTCAAAAGTGAAGGAAGGAGTGGTTTGCTTGTGTAAGTACTCTATAATTCGTTGAATTTCATTATCTGGCTCATTTAAGTAAGTTTCTACAACGTGGCACCGATTTTTAAATTGATCAAAAACAATAAGGTATTTAAACAACGAATACCTGATCTCTGGTACACCTATTGGAGTTGAAGTTACCTCTTGTATTTCAACTTCTTCAAAATGTACTACTGCATCGTAGTTTATATAACCAAACAGACCTGTTTCACTATATTTTACCTTGGACTTTTTATAGTCAAATAATGATTTAAATTTTTTAAGTGCCTTCAATGGCTCAGTTTTGATCTCCTCTTTTGAACCATCAGGATAGGTACAACTCGTGATTCCTTGAAAAGTCTCAAACGTTGCTATCGGATGGCAACATATATAAGAGTAGCTATCTTCTTCACCGTGATAGTCTGAACTCTCAAGCAAGAGCACATTCGCAAATTGATCTCTGAGCTGCAAATAAGCAGAAACTGGGGTAATCGTATCTGCCAAGAAACTTGATTCATTAATTTTTAATCGGTATTTTTTCATCATTAATAGGTCAAAAAAAAAGCCTGCTGTGAACTAGCAGGCTTTATGTTTTTCTTACACAAGGTTACGCTCACAAATTATAAATTTGTATTTTTAGCCACCTCCAATAAGTTTTATTTAAATTCATTAT
Source organism: Flammeovirgaceae bacterium (assembly GCA_002691385.1). Lineage (GTDB taxonomy): Bacteria > Bacteroidota > Bacteroidia > Cytophagales > Cyclobacteriaceae > UBA4465. The sequence goes on from NZHT01000012.1 coordinate 14,516, forward strand.
AGTGCTAATAAAGTCTATTAATTTCAAAGAAACAAACTGATATTATTTTTTTTATAAATATTCACGACCTATCTCTATCAGTAGTTGGCTTATCTTTTGTGTTTTTAGCTATTATTTTTCTTCTTTGTTCAATGTTACCTCTAGACACAAGGTTGAGTATGCTAATCCATCTTGCTAATGCAGATCAAAACTTCTCAAATGAAGAGCTAGAAATTATTAGAAAAACAGGTCAAGAAAATGGCCTCAATACTACTCAAATAGAAAAACTTATATCATCTCCAAAATCCATCGGAAACTTATATATATTGCCCAAAGGAGAAAAATTAAAATGCCTTATAGAGCTAATAAGACTCATGAAAATTGACAAAAAAATTTATCAAAAAGAAATTGATTTTTGTGAAAGAATAGCACTCAAATTAGGCTTTCAACCCAAAGTAATCATGGAGCTTTCTGCCTATATCTACACTTCTGAAGACATTCATACAGATCAGAGTCTTTTAGAAGATATTGTTAATAAATACTATACTCACTAAGCCGAAGGAGTAGTAATTCCTTAAAAGATCACCTAATTAAATAGATTTTGGGTAAATGGTATCAAATAACTTAAACTCAATCCAGTATCCCAATGATTACTCATGTCAGGTATATCTGCTGATCTATCGATGGTAAACATAATATTACTAAATCCATAAGTAATGTAGGCCTCTAAAGAAAGTTGTCCGATACCTATATTTCTTTGGTATCCCAACCCGCACTTACCACCATAAGCAAATGACTTATCCCGTTCAGGATCAAAGGTCCAAAAATCAGTTTTTTCACTTTTATCTTCTGGATTTTCAGGTATATCATATCGCAATAAAAAATCTACATAAATACCCAAAAGTAAATAAGCCTTACTTTTTTGAGATCCAACATAAAAAATAGATTCTACGGGAATGTTCAAATAATCCATTTTGGTTCGAGCCCTTTGAAGAGTATTGAGGGTGTCCAAATATTCTTGATCCCAACCCTTTTCAGTAAAATTGATACTCATCCTTAGACCCGTCTTTAGACTTTCTTCATAGGCTGCCGGAAAATATTGAAACATCAAACCTCCATGGAACCCATTGATAGGGCGGGAAAGCAAATTGACCCTATAGATTGTATGCTCAATATAGGAAGAAGACAAATGAGGTCCAATTGTTGGCCCCATCAACCAATATCCCTGACCATTGCTTCTATAAATAGTGAACAAAATCAAAACAAAAATTAAAAGATGCCTCATACCTTATTTCAATTATCTGTTATTTTGATTTATTAATTTTTTTTTATGCATTTCTCATCACAAGAAAACCACTGTTCAATGATAGTAATTTTCTACTGAAGTTGCACTTAAATATTTATAAATGAATATTTTATCAAAAGTCAGAACTTAAATTAAAGACAAACTTAAATAGTAAATAATTTCGCATTAAATTTGTTTTGGCAAACGAATACGACCAGCTCCTGTTGAATCCCCCAGGTCCGGAAGGAAGCAAGGGTAAACGGTTGAAGCGGTGCGATTTTCGTTTGCTTTTTTTATTTTAACTAAAATATTCCCAGATGAAATTTTTTATTGATACTGCCAATCTTTCCGAAATAAAAGAAGCCTATGATCTTGGTGTCCTTGACGGTGTAACTACCAATCCATCACTGATGGAAAAAGAAGGTATAACAGGTAGTAAAAACATCTTAAAACACTACAAAGATATCTGTAATATTGTTGATGACAATGTTAGCGCAGAGGTAATCTCTACCAGTTTCAATGAAATGCTATCCGAAGGTAGATCTTTGGCTAAAATAGATGACAAAATAGTGGTTAAAATTCCAATGATCAAAGAGGGAGTTAAGGTCATAAAAGAATTGTCCCATGAAGGAATTAGAACTAATTGTACTCTCATATTTAATGCTGGACAGGCAATCTTAGCTGCTAAAGCGGGGGCATCCTATGTTTCACCGTTTATAGGGAGATTAGATGATATTGGATCCAATGGCGTCCAGTTGATTGAACAAATTGTCCATATTTTTGATAACTTCGCATTCGAAACTAAAGTCCTTGCGGCATCTGTGCGGCACAATTTACATCTTCTTCAATGTGCTGAAATAGGCGCAGACGTGGTAACATGTCCCCTTAAAGTCATCATGGGTCTCATCAAACATCCCTTAACAGAAAGTGGTTTGGAACAATTCCTTGCAGATTATCGTAAAGGCAACTAAAGAAATACCTTCTGAAAGCGTTTATGTATATTATTAAAATTCGAGGAAAAGCTAAAATTCCTGACTACATTCAATTGAGAAATGACAAGTTTGTATTAATTGCATATTTTAGAGCTGATAGGCCTCTCAAAAAACTGGAAAGAGTGGGACTTGGTGGGAAAGAAGAAAAACTAAAATTATTGATTGATAAAATGCCTTTTGGTAAATTAGAGCATTTAAAACTATAAATGTCAACGAATCAAGATTATATCATTCAAGTGAAAGAAACCACCATATTTCAGGGTGAGCAGACTGTACTTGATCATGTTAATTTTAATGTTTTTCAGGAAGAATTTGTTTACTTGATAGGTAAAACAGGCAGTGGGAAATCCTCCCTACTAAAAACTTTATATGCAGACTTGCCTTTGGAAATAGGTGAAATTCAAATGGTCGGATACCATATCCCAAAAATGAAGGAAAAAGAAATACCCTTCATGAGGAGAAAAATAGGTATTATTTTTCAAGATTTTGAGCTCTTCTATGACCGAACCGTTTCAGAAAATTTAGAATTCATCATGCGTTCCACAGGATGGCGAGATAAGGCCAAAATGAAAGTACGCATGGCAGAAGTACTAATGCGGGTTGGACTTGGTGGTGTGAATAATAAAATGCCACACCAGCTTTCAGGTGGAGAGCAGCAGCGGATTGTTATTGCAAGAGCCTTGATCAATGAACCCAAAATATTAATTGCTGATGAGCCCACAGGAAATTTGGATCCGGCTATAAGCGAAGACATATTTAAATTATTTTTAGAAATAAACAAATATGGTACCGCTGTCTTAATGGCTACCCATAACCATTTTTTCGTAGAAAAATATCCAGCAAGAATTCTAAAATGTGTAGATAGAAAAGTGCTTGACTCTGAGAAGGAACGTTTCAACCTCTCTTAACCTATTGGCGAAAAAATCAGTATTTTTTTGTATTCCTTACTCATTTGTATTTGCCCATCTTTTCCATTAATTGGCATCTGTTTTTGATTTAGTGCTCATTCCCTTAGTTAAATCTATGAGGCATTTTAAATAATTATCAAATACTCTTTTTATTCCCTATGAAATTTTCGATATTGACGATGACATCATTTCAGCTTTTTTTAACAAATGTATAAATGCTATTTCGGCCTCTTACTCTGTTTTTTTCAACATCTGATCATTGCTCAACAATCAGATAGTTTAACACAATTTAAAACCAATAACTTCATCCAATATTTAGAAGATAAAGATATTGGTTGGACTACTTTTGCTGGTTTTGATATGGCTCCGACAATGGGAAATTTTCAAAAGCAAATACGTATTGACATCGCCTTGACTCTTAAAAAATTATCCCTTGGAATGACTTATTTATCTCTATTTGAGGTACTTGAACAGTATGTAATATTTCCTAACATCTATCGATTAAATGCCAAACACGGAGGAATTATTTTAGGGATTAGTATCTTTCAATCAAAATGGATCAACGGCTATCTTAATACAGCTTACCATTGGGGTCAAATGAGCTGGGAAGACCCCCTAGCAAAAGAACATGTTTTTTCAAGTAAATCGGAATGTATAAAACCGGAATTTGAAATCATTATTTATCCGAAATTTGGACTTCAGCTATCCATCAAAGTGGGTTATCAACAGATGATTGAACTAGATTTACCTCGGATAAATTCTGCCGACTTTTCAGGCCTTTTTTATAGTTTGGGCCTAAAAATAAATTTAAGTAATGAAAAATATTAATCCCTTCTTCCTCCTCATATTAATGGGCTCATGTATGTTTTCAAATGAAAATTTAGCACCCGATCAACAGACATGGGATTATGCATTACCGAATCAATTTGATCTTAGCGACAAAGAATTTCTAGATCTAAATGAAGCCATTCTCAACAATGAGTTTAAAAATATAAATGCATTAGTAATTATCAAAAATGATCAACTTATTTTTGAAAACTATTATTTAGATCAACAAAGAGAAGATCTCAACAAGATCGATAATGCTACCAATGTCTTGACTTCGATTGCAATTGGCATGGCAATCGATGATGGTTATTTAATTTCAATCGAAACTCCCATAGCAGATTTGCTCCCCGAATACGAAAATGAACTATCCACTGATTCCCTGAAAAAAATCATAACAATTGAACATCTTCTTACCCATCGCAGTGGTTTATCTTGGGATGAAATTGTCTCAGAAGATGACATAAAAGAGATGATGAATTCCGATGATTGGGTTAAATATGTCCTTGGGAAAGCATTAGAAGCCGTTCCCGGAGTAAGATACAATTTCAATTCAGGAGCCAGTATGATCCTCTCAAAGATCATTGAAAACTTGACTAATGAAAGCCTCTCTGCATACATTGACCGAAGACTTTTCAAAGCCTTAGAAATTAAAAAATGGCTTTGGACTACTGATCCATTGGGTACTACAAATGCAGCCAACGGTCTACACCTTACACAACTGGATTTTACAAAAATTGGATATCTATTACTAAAAAATGGACTTTGGAAAGATCAGGTAATTCTATCTAAAAATTGGATTTATGAATCTACTAGTCTCCAACATCAACCCAGTTATTCTTATAGCATGGGATATCTATGGTTTCAGTTTACCGAGGACCGAGTCAATAGCCCGTATAACAGTAAGCGGGCTTTTTATATTCCAGGCAATACAGGTTATCATCTCTATATCAATCCTGAAGAAAACTTAATAGTCAGTATAGGTGCAAAAAATTATTTTTATGGACTTTTTGGACCATCCTATTGGTTATACCTCCTTATTATGGATCTACACAGAGATAATTTATAAGAATAAAATACAAAGGGAGTAAACCATTCTTTCAAGTTATATAGCTAACCATCAAGATAAATTAATACGTCAATTCCAACTGTTTATGGCAATTGTGTGTTTTAGATTTAATAAAAACAAATAATAAATGAAAAATAGTTTATTTAAAATTGTTTTAACGGAACAAATACTTAGTATGAAAAATTTTATTTGATGGTCCAAAGTAAATTATCAACTGGACTCAAAAAATTATTGTCCAAAAACAAACCTAATCACTTTTCAATCCACCCCGAACCTTTTGTTAAGAATCCTAGTGAAAGGCTCCAATATGTGAAATTATTCAAAACAGCACTTGAAATCAATTCACTCCAAGAATTTCAGCTTATAAAATGATAATGTGTTGATGGGTATAGCCATCCTTATTATTGAGTTCACCATCCTCACTCTGCAATCACTTGCAACCACATGTCGATGCTTACTCGAATAGATTATCAAAAATTTTTGGGAATTGCCTTTCAAGTATTGCATTAAGATAAAAAATATTAATGAAGTTGTCATCTTTAAAGCAAATCGGACAATGGCCTTTTTCCAAAACCCATAACAGCGTTCAAAGAAGGAAAATAGATGCTATGATATAAGCATTATTCAATGGATCATGAAAACTTGTAAATCCGAATAAAAAATGTAAAAATAGGGTTTTGGTGCCAATCAAGAGATCGTAGGCAAAGCTATTGAGTTACGTTTTGACTTAAAAGTTCATAATTTTCAATGAATTCAAGAACCTGTTCAACATCTATTTTTTTAGCTATTATTTTTCTTTCTTGGTTTAATACATAAAGCTGAGGCGTTGTTCTCACATTGTATTCTATTCTGAAATTATTTTGATAATAAGGATCTCCGAGATTTAACCAATCTAATTTTTGCTCTTTTATGAACTTTTTCCATTTATCTGTATCTGTAATAGTACAAATGGCAATCACCTCTGCTCCTACTTGCTTCAAATCAGGATAAGCTTCCTTTAATATTGGAGTCTTCTTTTTACAATGACCACATTCTGGGTCATAAAAAAAGTAAATTAAATACTTTTCATTCAATTGATCTAAGGAAAACGGTTGCATTGCAGTATCTAGCAAATTCATCCTTGGTGCCGTTTTTCCAATCAAATTCGGTCTAATAAACTTTAACTCTTCTGCTATTTCTAGTTTTTGATCTTCATCCATAAAATCAACTTTATCTGTTAAAAAATATTCATCAGATAAAAATACAGTGACTCCATCCATTCCCATGATTTTGGACTCCTGATATTTGGTATACAAGGTCATCAGCCAATACCTAAAACCTTGAGGATGATCTTCAAATTTATCTAGCCAGTCTTTAATCTGAATATTAACAGAATCTGCCTGCCTGATGACCAAATCATCAAAATACTTCATGACATAACCATGAAACACAGGGGTTCTCATCAAACTAGGAGCATCCTCTAATATGTCAAAGTAATGGTCTTTGTAATATTTAAAGGCTGCAGTTTTACGAGCTTGGAGATCTTCTATTTCCTCGAATTCAGGAATCGTTATACCTTCAACAATCTTTAAAAAAGAGGTAAAAAACAAATCAGGATTGTCTGAAATTAATGACTGACGAAATTTCTTTGCACTTAATCCTATTCTCTCTAAATCTTTGATAATAGATACTGAATCAGAACTAGTTACGGTAGTTAAGCGTTGTGATAGGTCAGATTGTTGTTTTTGAACTTCTGCCATTTTATTTTGAAATTGTGCAAACAATTCATTGTCCTCAGACCCAGAAATTTCTATGTCCTTATATCCAAGTTCTGAATTAATCTTCATCTCAAAAAATTGATCACTAATGATGAATTCAAAATAAAAATTTGGTGAATAAAGAAAATATACCCCTTTTTCTAAAGCATAATCCCCTTTTAATTGAAGCTTATCATTGACGATTTTACAAGAATCAAGAATTAATCGTTGATTTCCAAAATGATACCCCACGATCGTCGAAGAATCTTTAATTCCGATCACTTCAATGGTAATTTCATGCCCTACACGCTGTTCGATTTTTTGGGCACAACTATAAAGAGCCCATGAAAGTAGTAGCATGCCTCCATATGTCTTAAAATATTTTCCTATCATTTTAATTGTGATATTAATTTTAACCTTCAAAATTAAATGGTTTGTTGGATTAAACCTATTACTCTAATTTAAGTTTGAAATAATTTATAGAAAAAACTTTTTCACTTGAGCTTCAAAATAGATTCATTAGAGTTAATCTAAACTTTTTAATCTCAAAGACATTCAGATTATTGATTTTAGTTACATAGCTTTCGCATAGAAGAACAATAACAACTATCTAAAATTTAGGCTATCTAAAAGCAGAAACCAATCCTATAGATTAATAATTCTTTTTCATTGAAATCCAAATTAACATCAATGTAACGAAGAATTTAATTAATGAATAATTACAACTATCCTTATGAAACTTCTAAGGAAACTAGAATCTACATTCCATATTTTTAGTCAGCTGTAGAAACAAACTTCGAGGTAACTTAAGAAGAATCAATCTAGGAAAATTATTGTTGTCCATATCAAAATCTCCTTAAAGATAATATTTACATAAAAATAAACCCCTTGCGTAAGCAAATCAAGAAAAGCAACATTTCAGAGCTTCTATCAATCTACTCGAATTGTGTTTCAAAGTTGTTGACCCGATGAAATCATTTATACATCTCTTCAAGATCATTTTCAAAAAGGGTACAACTTTTTTCCCTAAAGTATCTAAAATCAGCAGCAGCCGGGTGTTCATCAAAAGGAATAAAATAATTTGTACTATCCTTATTTGGACCCAACATCACCCAGCTTAGGGCTCCATAATCCAATGCTTCAAAACTGGTAAGCAAAGTTTTAGAAAACCAGAGGGAATCAATAAGTCCATTTTGACCTGTTTCAGTAATTGCCGCCAGTTTATTTTTTTGATGAGCCAAGTGATCAAGAAACTTTAAGTCATTCATGAATTTATTCGACGTAATTTGGCGCTCCGCCTCTGTTTCTTCAAATTCAATATAATTTACCAAGCCAAAAACATCCACATAATCATCTCCAGGATAAGCATAAAAATAATCTTTCATCATATTTGATTCATCCATAACCGATCGATCAGGTGAAAATACGTAAATTATATTATGAATCTTCTTCACGTCTTTAAGATAATCAACGGTGAATCTCCACAGGGAAATTAGAGACGCCTCAGTTCCTTTTCCCCACCAAACCTCTCCAACATTATGCTGATCAAAAAGTCTTAATATTACCGGCATATTGAGCTGTGATAGAAAAAGAGCGAATTGATTCAATAGCGTCAAGTATTCATGATGCAAAGAAGCTCCTGGTAACACATTAGCTAGCTCCAAACTGGATATTAAAGGAGTTTTTTGATTTTCTGGATAAGTCGGACGCCAAGATAAAGTATTGACACCTCCTCTTGAATATACACCTCTCATCCAAATTTTCATTTGGTCATACTTAATTGAATCATTATTGTAAACATTCTCCGAAAAATCAATAGTCCATCCATGCATAGCTGGATAGGATCCCACGGTTTCTCTCACATCTGATCTGCCTTTTTTAGCACGCCACTTAACACCATAAGCCATATCATCTTGATGACCAATAAAAACTTTTTCTAGTGTATTATTCTTTAAGTTTTGATATAAATTATTTGTTTTCTTAGATGCTTTAACATCGATAAGAGATTGAGCTAAAGTCATCTGTGTCAAAGATAGGCTAACACATATAGTTATCATTTTTAACATATTTACTTTAGATTTTTATATCAACAATTATCTTCAAAATTAAGAGTAAAAAACTTACACATGTAAAACAATCTATTATTTTTGGTTCCTAGTAAAAAGAAGTATACCAATTAAGTATACCAATATTGATTGCAAATATTGCTTATTTAATTTTTTTTAGACCTTTAATTTTAAGATAAAAAGTTATCAAAAAAATAAAAACTATATTACTTAGCTTGGGATACTACAGTCTTTTCTTTCTGCTCTTATCATCCTTTCACCTTATCCAATATTTTTGCTATTATTTGTTGGGCCATGAGGCACATCGATGGAGTGTCATTTATCTGAATAGATCACTGATGTTGATTCAAGGCCTATTATTTACTAGACATCAGATCTTTGGCATTGAAAAAATTCCGAAGAATCAAGCCATTATTGTCGTGTCCAATCATCAAAATATGATGGATATACCTCCCCTTATTTGGTATTTCAGAAATCAGCATGTCAAATTCATTTCGAAAAAAGAACTCGGCCGTGGTATCCCAAGCATTTCCTTTAACCTCCGAAAAGGAGGCTCTTTGTTGATAGATAGAAATTCTAGAAATACTGCCATTGCCCAGATAACTCAATATGGCCATCATATTTACAAAAAAAATATGCCATTGTTATTTTTCCTGAAGGAACGAGGAGTAATAGTTCCTCCTTAAATCCATTCAAAATGGGGGGGCTAAAAGCATTGATTGATGCCATGCCTGATGCCCTGATTGTTCCTTTTGTAGTACATAACAACTATCAGATTTTTGAAGAAGGTAAATTCCCTCTCAAACTAGGCAATCAATTGAAATACAGTATCTTAGATGCCTTTTCTCCAAATGACTTAGATGTAACCACCTTAAGAGTTAAACTTGAGAATCTTTACCGGGATAAATTATCTTGATGTCCCACTTTCAAATGGAATTGCTTAATATAAATTTTAATGAGCATTAATTTATATTTTAATTGTAGAATCTTTACGCTTTTTTTATTTTATTTAATAGGAAAATAAACCATAAATCTTAAAACAATTTGGAAAAAGCATAATTATGATAATTCTCTGCTTTGAGATTTTTGTTTGAATAGTTAATGCAGTGTAATAGCGCCTTTTTTTCATTTGGGGCTATTGGGGAAAAATTGTTAATAACAAATCTAAACATACGTAATTAATTCATTTGGAAACTTAATCTTTGCATTAGGTATGGATAAAAACAAAAATCAAAATGAATGTACATACAAAGGTGAATCAAAACTTTTCAGTCATTATCGTCAATTTTTTGATGAGTTTGTTGTTAAAGAATTTAGGAGAAAAAATGCTTCTGTCACTTCCTTTCAAGGTCATATGGCCTTGATGAATGAAATTGAAACTTATGTTAAAAAGGCTACAAAGTACGACACAAAAGTGGATTATTATAACTTGGTAGATACGCTTAAGCTTCTTTCTGAAAATGAGGTTTAAATACCTATTTAGCTCCAATCAGGGTAAAATAAGTCTCTCATTTCCCATATCCGCATGAAAGAATACCTCTCATTTTAATAAAAATTACTTCGAACGATCCCATAAAAAAATAAGAAAGATTGAATGATCAAAATGGGATAATCATTATTTCACAAAAATCTTTTTATTTACTTTTCCTTGCTGCATAGTGCCTATAGCTGAGAGGTCTAATCCCATAGTTTTAACCAACTTTAAAAAATCAGTTACGCTTTCAGGTGCGACAGACACCAACAGTCCCCCACTGGTCTGGGGATCAGCTAAAATAAGGCTTTGATTTTTATTTTTTAACTCAACTTTCTCACCATAACTCTCCCAATTTCTAATTGTTCCACTAGGATAAGATCCTTTATCAAGATAATATTGCAGATTTGGCAATAGAGGAATTGTGTCAAAACAAATTTCCGCACTGGTTTCAGAAGCCTCACACATCTCAATTAAATGACCCAACAAACCAAATCCCGTTACATCAGTCATGGCATGAACGCCCTTTGATATGGCCAACAAGGTTCCAACATCATTGAGTTGAGTCATTGATGCCATTGCCAATGCAAAATCTTCTTCGATCAATATGTTTTTTTTAATCGCTGTAGTAATGATACCGACCCCCAGGGGCTTGGTTAAAAAAAGTAAATCTCCAGGTCTTGCACCTTTATTTTTTTTTAAATTTTTAACCTCTACTTTGCCAGTCACGGCCAGACCAAAAATAGGTTCAGGACTATCTATGCTGTGGCCTCCTGCCAAAGGTATGTGAGCTTGTTTACATACAAATCGAGACCCTTCAATTACTTGATGAGCATCAGAAGCCGGTATCTCTTTAAGGGGCCATCCCAAAATTGCTATAGCCATCAAAGGGCTACCCCCCATAGCATAAATGTCACTTATTGCATTTACAGAAGCAATTCTTCCAAAATCATAGGGATTATCTACAATAGGCATAAAAAAGTCAGTAGTACTGATAACTGCCGTACCATCACCTAAATCAAATACAGCAGCATCATCCCTATCTTGATTTCCTACTAATAAATTAGGAAAAGAATCATCTCTATGTTGACCTAAAATATGATCTAATACTTGAGGTGCAATTTTACATCCACAGCCAGATCCATGACTGTATTTCGTTAATTTATAATCCATTTTTTTCAGCAGTAAGTATCAATTTTTTAGCGATTTTTTTGTCTGTCATTTGTAGTGTAGAAATTGAAGTCGCAAATGTAAATCCGTTCTCTATGGTAGACCTAGTGTAAGCCTTATCATAATAACTTAGTGCAATTCTACAGGCAATAGCACCATCACCCACTTCGATTGCTCCCAAAGCTGCTTTAAGATGGTGCATTCCCAACCTTTTCTCAAGTTTTTTAAAGGCATTAATAAGATCTCTTTTTTGAAATTGACCGTAATCATCAATAAGTCGATCGATTCTCTGCTCGAAAGTACGCTCTATCAAATAAATAGGAGAGTTACGGAATTTTCTGAACACCTTATCCGGAATAAAAACTTGTCCGATAGATTGACTTTCACTTTCAAGCCAAATCCGTTTTTTCAAATCAAAAGTGGAAAAACAATCGTAAAAATTATTCTCAAACTGCTCATTAGTTGGCTGTTTTCCTCGTCCTAGCATACCAAAAACCGAGCCTTTGTGATTTGCCAGATCCTCTAGATCGATGACTTGCTCTTGGAGTTTAATTAGTTCATGTAAAACAACCGTTTTACCGCTCCCCGTTTTTCCACCTACCAAGATCAATTGAGCACCCTTATCGACAAGTACTTCCCGACAATAGGTTCGATAAGCTTTATATCCACCCTCCAATAATTGACATGAAAAACCGGCTGCCTCAAGTAAAATAGCCATACTTTTACTTCGCAATCCTCCTCTCCAGCAATGAATTAATATTTTTTTATTAGGAGCTAATCTTTTTGTCTCCTCTATAAAAAACCTTAATTTAGGACCTATAAAATCTAGACCTTCAAGAAATGCAACTTCCCTATTTATTCGTTTATACAAAGTTCCCAGACTTACTCTTTCATCATCAGAAAAAATAGGCAAATTGGAGGCCCCCGGAATATGTCCTTTATTAAATTCTCCTGGTGAACGTACATCTAAAATAACGCAGTTTTTACGAACCTCCCAAAGTTCAGCTGCCGTGATCTTATGCATAGCAGCAAAGATAGACTTCTAAAAGGAAGGTAGTACAGAGATTAAAGGAAATTGTCGACTTTACGATATGCGGCTATAACGGCTAATTCTCCTTGTTTTCCTACCTCAGCATTGCCATGCTCCATCCCAAGAATTCCCTGATACCCTTTTGCATAAATATGCTTAAAAATATTTTGATAGTTTAACTCTCCTGTGGTTGGCTCTTTACGGCCTGGATTATCTCCAATCTGAAAATAAGCAATTTCAGACCATGACTTATCAATATTTGGAATAATATTACCTTCGGTGATTTGCTGATGATAAATGTCAAATAAAATTTTACATGATGGACTATCAACAGCCCGACAGATCTCATAAGCTTGCGGTATTTTAGATAGAAATTGACCCGAATGATCACGAGGATTAAGTGGTTCCAATACCATAACCAAGCCCTCGGGCTCTAATAGATCGCAAGCCCTGCGCAGAGTTTCAATGAGGTTGGCCGTTTGATATCCTTCTTGAAGTTTCAAATCAACATAACCGGGCACTACAGTCATCCATTTGGCATTTACTCGTTTGGCCACTTCAATCGAGGATCCAATATCCGCTAAAAACTCATTTCTTAAATCTTCATTGCCACTGGTAAGGTTGGGTTGATCCCAATATATCTTATGCCCAACAAATACACCCATGGTCATCCCATTTTTTATCAACGTCTTGGATATTTGATTTTGAGTAGCCTTTGAACGCATTCGCATTTGATTATCTTCAAAAGATTTAAATCCATTTTCAGCCATAAAATCCAATTGAGATATCAATTCTTCACCCGCATGCGATTTAAACATTCCGAAATGCGGAGCATAATTAAGGTTAAACGGTGGATTATTCAGACGTTTTAACTGATAACTATCCGTGGACTGAAAACCTAGTAACGGTAAAGCGGCGGCCGCTAGGCTATTCTTTAAAAATACTCTTCTTGACATAATATTAAATATTTTAGATGAATTTGGTGACGCCTGGAACAGGTACAGGATAATGGCCATCTGCATCAGGGACTACCGGAGCTGTGTCATTAAAGGAGTTCAAGTCAGGTACTAACTTAAGATCTGATGCCATCGCTTGATCCCAGGTTAAAAATTGACCGGAATAAGTGGCCATTCGTCCCAGTATAGCGGTCATGGTACTGTTGGCTCCATTTGTGACATCGTCAAACTGATATGTACCAGATTTAATCGCTGCAAATAACAAGTTATGCTCCGCCTGGTAAGGATTCAAATCTCCTTTATCTACATGTTGATAAATTGATTTTCCACTATATGAATTCATTGAGGCAAAATTTTGACTATTTATTCGCAGATGACCTTTCGTTCCTTGAAAAACTTCTTCTACTCGGTTCATACATCCTCTTTGATGCCTACATTGACTTGATATTATTTGACCTTCAGGGTAAATGAACTCTACAAAATGGTGATCAAAAATATGTCCATGATCTCGCCCTTTTCTTGTCTCTCGCCCCCCCATTCCTTGTGCACTTAAAGGAGTCGATCCAATAAACCAATTGGCTACGTCTATATTGTGTATGTGTTGCTCGAGGATATGATCTCCACAAATCCAATTAAAATAATACCAATTACGCATCTGGTATTCTAATTCTGTTTGCTGATATTGCCTTTTTCGAACCCATACACCTGGACTATTCCAATATACTTGCCCAGAGACAATATCGCCTATTTTTCCTTTTTGTATCAATTCATATGTAGTCAAATAATTTTTTTGATAATGCCGCTGAAGACCAACCACTACATTTAATTTTTTTTGTTTGGCTAATTTTCCAGCAGCTAATATTTTTTTTATACCTACTACATCTGTGGCCAAAGGTTTTTCCATAAAAACATGCTTATTTTGATTTACTGCATATTCGAAATGCAAAGGCCTAAACCCCGGAGGCGTGGTCAAAATAACAACATCTGCCATGTCAATTGCCTTTTTATAAGCATCGAAACCAATAAAGGTGGTTTCTGGTGTTACCTTAATTTGACCAGATGCAGAAAACTTCATAGACAACCCTTTTAAACTGTCTTGCAACTGATCGTCAAAAACATCGGCCATTGCCACCAATCTAACGGCCGCATCTGATTGTATCGCCTGCGCAGCTGCACCCGTTCCTCTACCTCCACAACCGACCAACGCTACACTGATCTCATCTGCACCCGCCACATAGGCACTGGCCTGAGTAGGCAGCGTAGATGCTAATATGCCGACTCCTGTATAAGTAGCAGTTTTAGTTAAAAATTTCCTTCTTGTTTCATTTATATGTCCCATTTTCATTTTGAGCGGTGTTAATATTCTTCAATGGGTTTTCCCCAAAAAAAATTCATTTCATCTAAATTAACGCTTTTATTTGATCTAACTACTCTAAAGCCAATGTGAGGGGCATCGGTATGCCACCACAAACTCTTTGGCAATTGAGGGTCTCGCTTCTTTAATTTTGGACTTGAGTAATTTCTTTCTGAAGAACGTAAAGCCTCTTTGGAATCTCGCCATGACCCTCCTCTAAATACCCTGGGGTAAAGGCTTTCCTTTCTCAAAAAAAAATGACCACTGTCTAATTTGGAGTCATACCCCTTGGAATCATAATGATCCAAAACCCATTCAGCTACGTTACCGTGCATATCATATAAACCAAATGAATTTGGCTTTTTCAACCCGCTTTGGTGAAAAGCACCCCGACTATTATCAGCATACCAGGCGTATTCGTCTATAAAATTTGGATCAAAAGAATAAGGCTCTGTGCTCCCTGAACGACAAGCATATTCCCATTCTGCTTCAGTAGGCAATCTATAAAACCGCCCTGTTTTCGCAGACAGCCATTTACAAAACATAGAAGCCGCATATTGTGTCACATCAATAACAGGATAACCGATTTTATTGAAATTAACATATGGCATACTAGCACCTGAAATACCATCAATATCTAATATTAAATCCCCATAATCATCTGCCCTGATATGATCATTTTCTCTGTATAAAAATTCTTGATAAATGTCCCATGATATCTCTTTCTCACTCATCCAAAATGCATCCACATAAACCTCATGTTGTAGGCTTTGGTCCTCTTTTAAATCAAATCCTTCCCTTTTGATACCCATGTCGAAATTTCCTGGAGCAATCGCAATCATTTTTATAGTTTTCTGATCTCCAAGAACAGTTTCTTCATAATTTTCCATACCAGGTTTAACAACAGATGCTTGACCCATCATTAGTAAAATAAAGAAATATGGAATCAATTTATTTAGAAGCATAGATCCTCTAAAATATTTTGTCTTTTAAGAAATTAAATAATAAGTCAGCTGTTTGACCTTCACAATCCGACTAAGGTATTCAAACTCCTTTATATTTGATAATAATTGAGCTATTTTTGTGGGAGATGAAGTACATTGAATTTTCAATCATTTTAATTGCCTTCACAAGCTGTGAATTAGGGTATGTCTTTGGCCCTAAAATTCCTGGAATTGAAATTGAAAAAGAGAACTTAGGCTTAAGCTGGGATCAAAGTGGTAATAGACGTTACTTAGGTAAGTTATTTTCAGGCTACATCGTTCAAAAAAATCAAAAAAAAGTGCTTCTAAATAAGACTCCTTTTCATAAGGGATTACAAGAGGGCAATATGCTGGGTTATTATGATGACGGTACAAAAAGACACCAAAGGCCCTATCTTCATGGTAAAAAGCATGGAATACATTTAGGTTGGTACTCCAATGGTAGACTCAAATTTGAATATCATTTCGAAAATGGCAAGAACGTAGGTAATCACAAAGAATGGTATCCAAATGGTTCACCCATGCAAGATCGAAACTATGTCAATGGCCAGGCCATGGGGGCTCAAAAAGTTTGGCGCAGAGATGGTAAAATTAGAGCTAATTTTGTCATCCGTGAAAATGGTAAAAAGTATGGACTGATGGGCATGAAACGATGTACTAAAATCGATACAAAAAAACAAATGTTAGACCCCTATAAGGGCAAGTAAATGAAAAATATATTTTGGTTCATCATCTGTGCTATTTCCATTGCTTGCAGCAATCAAAAATCAGAAAATAAAAATGAAACAGTTTCAGAAATCGAACTCCCCTTCTATAATGAGCCCACATTCACACCCAAATGGATCGAGGAAACAGATAAGGCTTTTGATGAAATTCACACCATTGCTGATTTTAAATTTCAAAACCAAAAAGGGAATTGGATCACCCAAGGTGATTTGGATGGTAAAATTTATGTTGCCAATTTTTTTTTCTCCATTTGCCCAAATATATGCCCTTTAATGATGGGGAATTTACTCAAAGTTCAAGATACCTTTAAATCAAATCCTAATATCAAAATTCTTTCCCATACCGTCATGCCCTGGTTAGATTCAGTGAATAGACTGAGAGATTATGCAGATTTTAATGGAATAAATGCTGAAAATTGGTCTTTACTTACAGGTGAAAAAAAAGAGATCTACGAGCTTGCCAGAAACTCTTATTTCGCTGATGAGGGCTTTGGAAAAAGCGTGACAGAAGATGATGATTTTTTACATACTGAAAATTTGGTTCTCATTGATCAAAATAGACGTATAAGGGGAGTTTACAATGGAACCTTATCCTTAGAAACCAAACGACTCATTGAGGATATTAATTATCTGCTAAAGTAACCATGCTTTGTCTATTACTGAATCATCACTGATCTCGAAATTGAGCCCTCGATTAATCATTGAAATGATTTACAAAACAACCCCTTTAGATATTTGATTTGATCTTCCAAAAATTATTTATTAAGATAAAGTCTATATTAATAGCCCTCTAGGCTCGAAAATATTAGAACAATCATGCTGTTCACTGGAATAAAATATTTATTAATAAATCTAAAAAAGATCCAAAAAACACCTATTAAACTTTCTTTTGAAAAGCAATTACTTGATACAAAGTAGTTAATTTTATCTCAATTCGGTTTAAAGAAATACCTTATATGCATAGATTTGTGGCATGCTTAAGTGATCAGCTAATAACCATTATGACTAAAGCTATGAAAACAAACAAATTAATAGTACTCACTTCATTAATTTTTAGCAGTATAACGCTATCAGATTGCGGAGATGATGACAATACGCCAGATACTGTCACGATTCAAGGCAGTCAAGTCACCACCGCTGAAGACTCCACTACGATAGAATGTCTACCATCCTCTGCTGCTAATGATATTGCAGTAATTGCTTGCAAATACTATTATGATGATGCACTGACAGTAGTTGTCGGGGAAACCACAATTACGATTACATCAACCAGTGAGCCAGATCACAAAAGCATGTATTATGAA
>NZHT01000013.1 GCA_002691385.1 Flammeovirgaceae bacterium
AACCAAATCCTTTTTCCGAATATTTGTCAGCACCTCCATGTCTCTCCTCGGGTCGTGTGGAGGTGTGTCCGGAACCTCCATTTCACGATGTTTCTTCCATTTCCATATTTTGGCTTTCAGAAAATCTTCGGTGTCAATGCTTTGAGAAATCCTCCAATATAAAATGGATATATCCATTTCTTCTTCTTCATGATATGAGATAACATGTAGCATGTAGGCCATATCCAACGGAAGTTGCTCGATTTGTTGAAGAAGAGGAGAATCCGCCATCACCACCTCTAAACAGTTCAATGACATTATCATGTCGGAGTCCGTGGGGTGAGTTGAAGGCCATGTGGCGAAGGAGAAATGTGCACTCAAATCCTAGCGATGAGGATTTGAAACAACTTCAACAAGTTATGGTGCGTGAGCAAATCGCAGGTCGTGGAATCACCTGTAAAAATACAATCTCGGCCATCAGTGCGATTCCTAGGCATCGGTTTCTTCCGAAAGAGATGCATGGAATTGCTTACGATGATTCTCCCCAATCAATTGGCCTCGGTCAAACCATCAGCCAGCCTTACATGGTCGCTTTGATGACTTCACAATTTGGCCATCTCCCAAAGGGAAGTAGAATTCTTGAAATCGGCTCTGGTTGCGGTTATCAAACTGCGATTTTAGTCGAAATGGGGTTTGAGGTGCACGCCATTGAAATCATCCCTGAATTGTTTGAATTTTCAAAAAATACGCTTAGGGCGTTGAATTTGATGCCAGCTTCTCTGACGCTCGCCGACGGGAAACGTGGAAAAGCAGATTCAGCACCGTTTGATGGGATCATCGCAGCTGCATGTGGCGCTTCGATTCCTCATCTATGGACTGAACAAATGGCCGATGGAGCCCTAATTGTGGCTCCGGTCGAAGATGAAAACAACCAGATGCTTGTGCGAATACAACGAATCAATGAGGAATATTTTCGAGAGGATATCTGTGGTGTCCGATTCGTGCCGTTGGTTTGAGGGCAACGAAACCATGCAATCTCCCCTTTGTGTACATGGCCGAAGATTAGTGCTCATGCATCATATAATCGTCAAACAAAATGTGCCCGATGCCTTGTGATTTTGATTGGTTTTGTCGGAACCGGCTAGGGACAAGATAGCCGTAATTTGCAAGGGGAACCCATGCGAACAAATACGTCCGGATGGGTACCCTCTGTATAGAAAAACTGAGTTAATCTTGGTTTTCTGGAATTGGGCACGTATTGATACCGAGTGCCCGGTAAATATAGCAATTACCAGATATTGCATTGAATAGAAGAACACCTGCAACTCCAAGCCCAACTAAAGCAATCGTGCTATTCACACTAGATGGTATAGCAAGGTAAGCCAGTATCAAAACTACAGCGATTACTACTCTGATGATTCGTTCATTATTACTCTGATTAGTTACCAATATTTTGAAGCCAGATTCTTCGCTCATACCCATTTCTCAACTTCATTATACTTTTAGTCCTGTAGGGTACCGATTAGTTTTGTAAAAAATTTCAATGAGGTATTACTTCGAACATTATTGCGAAGTAATGGCTGATATTTCCGGCGAGTACGAATAGATGCCAGATGGCATGGTTGAATGGGATCCTCTTCCACAAGTAGAATCCGACTCCGATTGAGTAGAACACTCCCCCGAGAAGAACTAGAGCCAATCCATCCCACCCTATTGAGTCAAACAATGGTTTGATCCCAATTATCGCTAGCCACCCCATGATGAGATAAGGTGCAACTGAGATATAGTTTGGAACACCCCTATTGACAATTCTGAGGGTTATTCCAACAACAGCGCAACCCCATATGAGAATAAAATAAGTAACTCCAATCCAACCACGAAGGCTCACTAAGGCGAAAGGAGTATACGACCCAGCAATCAGCAGATAAATCCCAATATGATCTGCAATTCTCATCCGGTGCTTGAATTCTAGATTCGTAGCGGCGTGGTAGAGGGTAGAGAAGAGGTAGCAAGTGATCATACATAGGCCGAACGTCACGCTCGACCACAGTTTCCACGGGTCTTCTGTTAGATTCGCCTCAATAAAGAGAAAGTAAAGACCCACTCCTGCAAGGATAGCACCCAGACCATGGGTAATGGCGTTCACAATTTCTTCATTCGGTGGATAAGGAGAAACGTGCAATTCATGTAGCATTTCTTCCAACTTCATTACCCCAAGAACATCTATGAACGCCCATCAAAATATCAACGGACTTCTGAACCCGGAGCCATCTTTGAATCTACAGTGAGCAAGCAGACACCACCTTCTCCATCATCTGCAGCGAGCATCATCCCCTCTGACATGACTCCACGTAACTTTCGAGGTTTTAGATTCGCGACAAAGGCGACATGAAGTCCAGTCATCTGATCCGGCTGATAGAATTCCTTGAGCCCAGCACACACGGTGCGTCCCTCCTCGGTGCCGTCATCGATGCGAACAACGTAGAGTTTGTCGGCATCAGGGTGGTCCTCGACTGAATCGATTCGACCAATCCTGATATCTACAGCCATAAATTGGTCAAACTCGATGAACTTCACGCCCTCGGGCTCGTCAGACATGCCACTACCATCCTTCTTTGGACGGCTACTGCCCTTGACGCTATGGGTGGAAGGTCCTGATTCATCCACGTGTTCCTCTGCAACTACCCCCTCTTGAGCGAGTATCTCATCGAGGTCAAGACGTTGGAACAGGGGCTTTGCTGCCTCTCCTGTCCATGTCATTGGAGCCTCCCAATCGATGGCATTGGCCCAATGGTATGATGCTACATCGCCCTCCTGCCCAAGCATCGCCCATAGTCTCTGAGCAGAAAATGGAATGAATGGTTGAGTAACAATGGACAGGAAACGAGCGATGCGCCAACCAAAGGCGAGAGTAGAAAGGGAGGCTCGCCTCTCTGCATCATCCCCGTCCTCCGATAGATGGGCCCAAGGAGCCGCTGCTTGGATCATCTGATTCCCGTACTGAGCAGCCGACATCACTGTACGAAGGGCCTCCTTGTACCGATGGCGCTCCAATGAATCTGTAATTGATGCATGAAAATCTTCCAACTTTTCTGCATGCTCTCGATTGTTTACGACATCATCGAAGGGGAGTAATGGTGAGTTTCCTTCGGATGGGAGCCTGGCTGTGAGAGTCATGATTCGATGCACAAAATTCCCATATGCTGCGATGAGTTCAGTATTGACCTTCTCAACGAAATCACCCCAGTTGAAATCAGTATCATGGGCTTCAGGCATGTTGATTGTTAGAACATATCTCAAAGTATCTGGATCGTGTTTCTCAAGGAACGAGGGGAGCCAGATTGCATGCTTACGAGATTTGCTGAATTGTCCACCTGCGAGCATAAGATACTCCATAGCTGGAACATTATCCTCAAGGTGGAGATCACCAGAGCCTGGAATTTTTGCAGAAGATTCGCCATTCTTTGCCATGTTGAGCCCCATAATGAGGGCCGGCCAGATCACTGTATGGAAGGGAATGTTGTCCTTGCCTAGGAAATAGAGATGACGAGGAGTATTACCATCTTCATCGACACACCACCAACGCTTCCAAGATTCGATACCATCTGGATGATCATGTCCATAGCGTTCTGACCAAATCTGAGCACACGTTAAGTATCCCTGAACTGCTTCAAACCAGACGTAGACGCATTTTCCATCGAACTCCTCGTCCTCAATTGGCACAGGTACTCCCCATTCGAGGTCACGAGTCACAGCTCTAGGCCTGAGGCCCATCTCCAACCATTGCTTGGTCATGGCACGCACGTTGTTCTTCCAGACCGGCCAACGGGATTTCGCATGTTCCTCTAAGGCATCTTGGAACATATCCAGTCGGTAGAACATATGCTGTGTTTGCCGTATTTCGATCGCTGCATCAGGATTCATCTTAGATCGAGGATTCTCAAGATCAGAGGATTCGTAGGTCGTCCCACATGCATCGCATTGATCTCCACGAGCATCATTATCACCACAATTGGGACAAGTACCCTCAACATATCGATCGGGGAGAAAACGGCCATTTCCATCAGATCTGACCTCATAGTATTGCTCCATCGTCCGCTTCTCGAAGAGCCCAGCATCGAGAAGCGATGCGAAGTTATCTTGGACACGCTTGATGTGAGATGAATCGGATGTTCTGTTAAACAGAGCACCACCATATTCTGTTCCCCGAGGATCGATGTTAGGTTCCCATACACAACCAAGATCCAACAGAGCTTGAGCATTGATGGCGTGATATCGGTCCACGATATCCTGTGGATTGACGCCTTCCATCTCAGCCGTGACTGTGATTGGCGTCCCGTGCTCATCTGAACCGGAGACCATCAGTACGCTGTTACCTCTCGCACGCTCGAATCGAGCAGTGATATCCGGAGGAAGATAACATCCCGCAACATGGCCAAGGTGGAGTGGCCCATTGGCATATGGCCACGCTACACAGACGAGTACGTGCTCCCCGGTCATGCTCTGCGCTAGTCCGACTCTCAATTCAATGTGGCGTTCAACTACGACTCTGACTTCACGAACCCTTTAGACCTAACAGTGCTTGAGAGAGATGCACATGACTGGGACCTCAAACCAATCTGGTCCAGTTACACATCCGGAGTGAGTCCGAAGTGGATGTCCATACCTTGGTTGGCCAAACCTCTGTAGCAGGAGAAGGAGACTACACATTGCTCATCCTGTATGCTACACTAGCACTCGGAGCCTCTTTCCTTTGTAGTGTCCTTGAGGCAGTACTGCTCAGTACTTCGATTTCACACGTCAAGGTACTTGAACAGAAAGGCAGCAGAGTCGCACATCTTTGGGCCCGATTCAAAGACGAACCGGAACGGCCTCTAACTGCAATCCTCACCCTGAACACCATCGCGCATACAGTTGGGGCTCTCGGCGTCGGAGCTGAAGTGGCAGCGATGGTCGAGGGCACTGAATCTGAAGCATTGGTGATGGCCGTAGCATCCGCTGTGCTGACTCTAGGTATCCTAATCCTCTCAGAAATAATCCCGAAGACCCTCGGGGCCTTGTATTGGAAGAATCTCAGTGTATTTTCAGCCTATACTCTGCGCGGCCTAATCATGATCTTACTCCCTATCGTTATCCCGATGGAGTGGATGAGGAACCTATTCCCTGCGAAGTCAGAAAGTGCAGTAACTCGTGATGAGCTAGCCGCCATGGTCGAGGTCGCAGAGGATGAAAGTGTCATCGAGACAGACGAGGAGAAGGCAATCCGAAACTTACTGAGCCTGCGTGACCAAAACGTCACATCTGTTATGACGCCTCGAACTGTAATGTCATTCGTGCTTGTAGATGATACGGTTCAAGCCGCAATGGACAAAAATCCAGTCATGGTCCATGGCCGACTCCCTGTATTCGATGGAGAAATCGATCAGCCTGTTGGACTCGTCCTCCGTTCAGAGATATATCGTAAAGCAGCTGCAGATGATCATCAAATCATGATGTCGTCAATGATGCGAGATATTGTCCGCGTACATGAGGATACAAACCTCGACGATTTACTCGACATATTCCTCACTCGCAAGGAACAGTTGGCTCTTGTACAAGATGAATTCGGAGCAACACTTGGACTAGTTACGATGGAGGATGTGATTGAGACAATTCTAGGTGTCGAGATTGTGGACGAAAAAGACATTGAAGGTATCGAAGAGGGCGTTACCGGAGAAGACCTCCGCAAGTTCGCTATCGAACGCCGACAAGGGGAATCTGAATGATTCAGTATCCTCAATCGAGCATACACACACCTCATAGTCAACAACACATAATCCACCCTCCCCAAACTCAAGAGATGCTGAAGCCTATCCGTCGCCATGACCTAGATTGGTTACGTGTAATCCTCTTCGCACTGCTAATCTGGTTTCATTACTCTGCCTTCTCCCTCGGACAAATTGAGGGTAGTGTATGGGATTTGCCACTCTTCTTCATTATCGGCGTGATGCATCAATGGAGATTAGCTGCACTATTCGTTATCTCTGGAATGGGTACTGCCTTCGCCTTGAAGAGGAGATCAGCAAAGACATATCTCAAGGAGAGAGCAATTAGACTCGGAATACCTCTCCTTTTCGGTGTCTATGTCCTCTTTTTGGGTTTTACAAAACCAATTGAAGCAACTATCCAATTGTTCACAATCTTCCCAGGAATGGATGGTATGCCGTATGGTCATCTTTGGTTTATTTACAACCTCTTGATCTATTCAGTCATCCTCTCACCGATTTTTCTCATGGTGAAGAATAACCCGGAGGGAATACTCATGAGAGTTGTACGAAAATTTCTGAACCTTCCATTAGGCCTCGGAATACTGTTCATTCCCCCATTGATACTAGCCGTCAACGGCATCCTGTTCAAACCATGGCGATTAGGAGAGGTCGGCATGTGGTGGGAGTTCTCCCGCTACATGCTGTACTTCCTGTTTGGCTACCTCCTAATCTCTGCGAAAGATGATTACTTCACCGTGCTTAATCGCATTCGCATACCTCTCACAGCCATGGTGCCAATCCTCGCCATTACATGGTATATACTCAACGAATCAAGTGAAATTCCAAGGGTAATGGAGGGAGGCTGGGTACAACGTGGCTATCCTGCGTTTAGCGCAATTTCCGTAATAGCATCCATCGTGCAGTCGTTTCATGCTTGGTACTGGTGCATGCTGATTTTCTCATGGGCATCGAAACTTCTGAATCACCCAAGTTCATCTCTAGCCTACCTCAACGAGGCCGTATATCCCACCTATATTGTACACATGCACCTGACATTTCTCCCAATCGCCATCTTCGGCCTAATAGGCCTGAACTACTACGTCGGAATGATCATTGGCACAATCATCGTAATGTGTGGTGTGATGATTTGCTTCGAGATAGTTCGAAGAACACGATTTGCTCGCCCACTCTTCGGTATCCGCGGGGGACAAGAAGAGGTAAATACAGTCTGGCCCTTCAATAAAATCACAAATCTTGAACTACGAATCGGACTCTCTATTGGGATGCACTTTGTCGCATTGGGCATGGTGATTGGCCTACTCATATTCCTTATCGTATCAGGATTTATTGCGGAATTATGACCTATAATCAATGGTCAATCCATCTAAGATAAGTCGAATGTGCGTTGCCTCTAGAAGACCCGAAATGCTTCAAATCCTTGTCAATAACAATTTCCCAATTATCACTAGCATGAGGCTGGAGTAATTCGAGATGATGATGGCCCAACGCAATATCTTCCTTCGCCTGAAGAATACGAATCTCCATTGATGGAATGCCCCATTTTGGTACGCTAAAATGTGACCAGTTTAGCTCAGGGTCAGGCCCCCGGCGAAGATATGCCCATTGAAGATCTAATCTAGAGATATAGCGTCCAATAAGGCCCAGACCAGTAGTTCGTTGATTGAATACCATCGGGAAAGATGTCATTGGTGATTCCAGATATACTCGTTCGATTGGTTGAGGAAGTACCTCACTAAAACGATCGGCAAATCTCAATGAAACAAAACCACCCATACTATGGCCCAAGAGAACAACCGAAGTAATCTGTGTCCAATCCCATACTTTGACAATATCTTGAATCATCTCCAAGATATTTCTACCACATTCTACTGCAGTCCATATGGCCAAGCCATCAGAAGCACCATGGCCTGGAAGATCAATCAAAACTGCATGATGGCCTCGTTCAAGGAACGGACTAATACGCTTCTCTGTGGAACTTGAATCCGACTGCCAACCATGAATGGCGATGATAAGTGGCGCTGGCTCATCTGCCCATCGTTCGAAACGGGCAACTGTACAACCTTTCTCACTAGCCCATCGGTGTGGAGTGAAATTACTAGTCGGGTTTCGTTCCTTCCGGATTGGGCGAACAAAACCCGTGAATATATTGTGTGAAATGACACCTACTACCAGAATGGATGAGGATAAAATCACAAAAAGAACCTCAAGGCGAAGGATTCCAATAACGAGACCGATGGTAGATAACGCGATGAGAATGCGTGCCAGTACAGGACGGGTGACTTGTGGGTCACTAGGAGAATTACTCATGAGATGTGGAACCTTCAGGATTCATCAGTTTCCTCATCGCCTTCACCATCGACGCCCCATCCACGCTGCTCGAAGAAGTCCCCCGAAGACTCGAGGCGTTTGAGCCAGCCGCTAGATTCACCGGTGCTGATATGCTTAGTGAGCCAGACGCCTAGGAATGCGGTTTCCCATAGGCCCATTCGGTCATCCTTACGAACCCGAGAAATGATCGTGTCTGCAAGGAAGATAAGTAGAGAAACAATACAGATTACCAAGACAGCAATGTTCGTCTCCTTGCTATATTCTAAAGCGAGTTGAATACCGAACAATCCTAGAAGAAGGAACGGGAAATAGAATGTCTTCATCAAGAAGAACATGAACATTGGAGGTTGTCCAGTGTGTCGGATGAACATTGTACGTGTTGTGAAGTTCCCCAACGTCCTACCGAACTGATAAGGCAGGAAAATATTGTTCAACAACATTAGAGCCAAGCCACCGATGATGAACCATGTGAAATCAGAATTGGTTCCAAGGAGGCTAAGTCCTAGGATCGGAATTGCCCAGCCGTAGTTGACAATGAAGTCAACAATTCTGCGGAAGGAAAATGCTGCGATTCCAGCGACTTCCCGATCTTCGCCAATCTTTCGGACAACGCGTTCCTTCTTCTCTCGAGGTTGACGCTCTCGTCGACCTCGGCTTCGGCGACGTGGCGCCTCATCCTCTTCAGCATCATCGACAGGAGCTTCCTCCTTTGCCTTAGCACGTCGGCCTCGACGGCTCGGCTTCTTCGCCTCGGACTTCTTGACTTCCTTGGCAGGGGCAGTCTCAATCGAAGTAGCCTCATCGGCATCGCTCGCATCATCATCCAATCGGTCTAGGAGTCCCATATCATTCACCCGTATCTTATCTTAATCCGCTTCGCCAGTTCAATATCCTGGACAAGACGATCCGTAACCGCGTCAGGAGCGGAACCAAGTTCGCGATTTATCAACTCTACAAAGGCGCGACGATTGTCCTCGCTAGCGGCTCCAGGATCGTTGAATACGGAAGAGAAGAATTCGATATCCGGCCCGGAAATGAATTTCTTCTGGAAATCCTCTGGCATTAGACCAAGGAGTTCGTTAGCCAAATCAGTGAAGGCACGGAAATCCTCATCCCCACTATCATCCTCACCTACGGAAGCGGAATCTTCTGAAGCCTCATTTATGGCATGATCTTCATCATCTTCATCCTCAGGAGGTAGTTCACCGAGATATTCATCGATAAGATCAGTGATATCGACGAACTCCCGCTCGCCTTCAATGACTTCAATGACCATCTTACGGTCCTCGACAAGTGCCTTCAGGCGTGGTTGAATCTTGCGAATCAAGGATGTGTCTCTTTCCTTCTTAGCCCTATCAAAGCGCTTCTTAAGAGGGCGGATTGCATCCTCAATTGCAGCCTTGAGGTCCTCAACATCATCCATTTGCTCCTCAACATCTGTTGCTTCTGATTGACCACCACTGATTAGTTCAACCGTAGGATTAACCTCACGCATTGCCTGCTGTTCCTTCTTACGCAACACGATGATCTCACGGTCGAGATCGGAACCGAAACGATTTGAGAAGCGATCGAGCAAAGTGCCGACTTGGCCAGAAGCGATGCGGTCAATATGCCCATACATCTGGTCATGATTCTGTACCAAATCATCAGCCCCCTCACGAAGACTGCGAAGATCGATGCGGTCATTGGATGACAGCGCGGGTTGAGGTTCCGGTGCAATGGGATTCTCTTGACCCAATGCGGGAGCAGGGAGTGGAGCCGGAGAGGGAAGGTCAGCGTGAGGAGCGGGGGCTGCCGC
>NZHT01000014.1 GCA_002691385.1 Flammeovirgaceae bacterium
ACAGGCTACTTCAAATTGAATCGTGGAGATGAGCTAATCAGTGGTATGATTCTGGATTCTTGCTTTATTATAAAAGGATCTATTACATGCCAACGAGCGGCTATGATGAGAGATTATTATCTGTATCTATGGGGACTACCCATGAAGCTCATGGATGCCAATACTCTACTACAACCTACCGTAAAATATCAAAAGATCAAAGGAATTGCCTACTTTACTATCCAAGTCAATTATCCAAAAGATACTTGGATGTTCTATTTTAGTAAAGAGGATTACAGCCTAAAAGCCTATCAATTCATCAAACACGATCAGACTGGCGAGTTGATTGAATTAGAGGGTCTAATTAATATTGGAAAGATGAAAATACCTAAAAACAGAAAGTGGTTCACACTTCCTGAACAAAAACACATTGCAACAGATATTTTAATTAAAACAGCTAATTATTGATCCTTTTATTGGGGGTATACTCTATTGCAAATAAACTTATTCCAGCCATGAAATCAAACGCATCTTGATTAGAGTTGCTTAAATTTAAAATCGCTTATCTCAAAAATACCATTTCAGTTACCGCACATATGGGAGCAGTATCTTCCGATCTAAATAGCATATATAAATCATGCATCTCTTGATATGCTGAAACATTAACTGTTAAATCTGAAGGCCCTAAATCTAAAAGACCTTGCTCAATATTTATAGATGTAATCACAACTCCTCCCAAACTATCCATTCTAAACTCCAAAATACCTCCATTCATATATTTAGGATGTTGCAATATGGTGACAGTCATTGCATTGAGGCCCGTAAAATCAATATCTTTATAAACGTAATATGATCTTGGCTCTCCAATTACCAATGTCAACGTCTCATCTAGTCCAGGAACCGTACCTGCCTCAACATTCATAGGTCGTGTTCTTAGTCCATCATCAAAATCTATCGCAGATATAATTGGTTCTCTTAAGATTAATGTTTTCTGATTCGTTAATGAGCCGATCATTTCTCCTCCTTTATCCGTATATGAAGCCGTGAAGACATAAACTCCTTGAGTTTCATTATTCATATGTTCCTTAAAAGTATACTTTCCCAAATTAGGAAGACCATTAACCATTTCTTGTCTTCCCAATGAAAGAATATAATCGACTATTGAACCTGCATCGCTATCAGCTAATTGCGGATGAGCTGCCATCGCAACCTCTCCCCAAACACCAGAGCCACCATTTTGAATTTTCTTCATTAAATATTTTTTTGCAGATAAATCCATTTGATACTTTTTTGAAATTGCATAAAAAGACGGTCCGATAGAATTCTTTTTTTGTTGATGACAAGAATTGCAATCTGAGCTTTCGATAAAGGATTTACCCAAACCCAGCTGTTTCAATGTTCCATGTCCTATCGCAATCTCGTTCCTGTCATATCCTTCTTGAAGATAATCAATGGTGGTAATTACCTCAACTTCCGCAATTCCCTCTCCCAAGATTCCATCTTCCTCATCACTTACAGATACTTGATAGTTCAAGATACTGTTGTCCCAATAAAAACTGCTATTCCCATTTATATCAATACTCAATTGAGGAAAAGAATTACCTACCTTCAGTTTAATACTTGAACTTCCTAATGCACCTTCTTTGTCTTTAACTCCGAGAGATACCGTAAATATACCGGGTTGATCAAAGCTATATGAGGTTTCTTTTTCTGTTGAAATAATCTCCTCGCCTAAGCGCCATTCATAAGTGAGACTATCCCCATCAAGATCATAGGACTCTGCTGCAGAGAGCTGTACAAGAAAAGGTGATTTTCCGTATTCTAAAGGAGTCTCGATTTTTGCTACCGGTTTTCTGTTGAACCTATTATAGGACAAACGCAATAATCTTGCATCAGAATTTTGCTGAAACCAAGCAGATCCATATTCGAGTACATACAAATCTCCATCTAGACCAAAAACCATATCAGTAGGATTACTGAACTCCTTCTCCGACAGAAAACGTTCCATTCGAACATAATTCCCCTCCTCATCTAAGGTCACAGAGATTATCCATCCCCTAATCCATTCATAAATAAAAAATTTGCCATCATAATATTTTGGAAATTTACTTTCAGTGTTTGGATAATCATCATGATAATAAGTAGGTCCAGCCATAGCGGTTCGACCTCCATTCCCAAGTAATGGAAATTCCGAGGAGTTATCATAAGAATACCAAAAAAAAGCAGGCCGAGCAGGGGGTAATATTTTTTCCCCTGTGTTATACCGAGAATCATTAATGGGTTTTAAAGGGTCAAAGAGCTTTCCTGAATTTTGAGTATCCCAATCATAGTCATTATAAGGTATATTATTTCCAACAAACAAGGGCCATCCATAGTTGCCAGCCACTCGGGCTTGATTTACCTCATCGTAACCACGAGGTCCTCTATTGGAATCTGACTCGTTCGCATCTGGTCCGACATCACCCCAATATAAAAATCCTCTATGATCATCAAATGCCATTCTATAGGGATTTCTACAGCCCATGATATAAATTTCTGGTCTACCTCCGCTCCCGTCATGTGGAAACAAATTTCCTTCAGGAATACTATATCCCTCCTTTTCTACTTTTATTCTCAATATTTTACCCCTCAAATCATCAGTATTTGCAGATGATTTTCTAGCATCCCAAGGAGCCCTTCCACGTCGATCATCTATGGGTGCATATCCATCTGATGCATGAGGGTTGGTATTATCCCCAACCGCTATGTAAAGCAATTGGTCCGGTCCAAACTCCAAGGAACCTGCAGCATGACAGCATTCCAACCTTTGCGTTGGGATGGTAAGTAATATTTGCTCAGATTTTCCATCTATTGATGAGTAATCAACATCCATAGTAAATGCAGAAATTATTTGCATAGAATCTAACGGATGAGATCTAAAAAAATAGATTTGTTTATTTTCCTCCACTTTCGGATCTAATGCAACGCCCAATAAACCATCTTCGAAATCTGTAAATACCTCGAATTTGTGTAGTAGACTGGTTTGCTTGACTAACCGATCATATAACATGACTTCACCATGTCTTTGAATAAAAATAATATTACCATTGGGTAATACTTCAAGCTCCATAGGCTCATTTAAATTCTCATCTAATACCTCAATATTGAAGCGATTATCTTCAGGAACTACATTGGACTTGCTATAATCTATTCTTTGCATTGGTCCTGCCGCATACTGAATACCTCCCCATACATGTTCAATAAATAAGGGTTCAATATAACTCTCCTCTGTATGCCCCAAGCCCGTATACCACATACGACCTCCATCAAAACCTCTATACCAACTTATCGGATGATTAGATCCGTGTTTTCCTCCCCTATAAGTCTCTTCGTTTACTTGCAGCAACACATTGATTTCCAAATTGATATTTTTAAAGTTGTACCATTCGTCGGTATGAATCCAATTTTGAGGTAAATGCTTGGTCGAAGTATGATCTCTATTTAATACTTCCACCGTCGCTTCTGCCGGTTCAGGATGACTCTCAAAATAAGCCCCTACCAATTGATTATAGTATGGCCATTTATATTCCGTATCTGTTGCTGAGTGAATTCCAACAAATCCACCGCCAGCTTGAATATAACGCTGGAATTCTAATTGCTGGTTATCATCTAAGATATCTCCAGTAGTATTTAAGAAAACGATTACATTAATGTTTGCCAATACCATTTCATCAAATACTTCAGCCTCTTCAGAAAAAATCACCTCAAAACCATTTTTATCTGCTAAACTTTGAAGCATTTTTTGTCCTGCTCCGATAGAACCATGTCTAAATCCCTCTGTTTTTGAAAAAACTAACAACTTCAAATAATCATTTTGATCTTCTTTGATAAAGAAAAACCACAAACATGATACCGTTATTATCAATATAAAAATCCCTCTTATTTTTATTTTATGACCAATCATTTTAACAGCACAAAATCAGTTACCATCACCATAAGATTATATGAATTTCAAACAATATTATCGTGATTCACCAAAACATCAAACTTTTTAATTGACAAATCGATTTATTCAAAGTGAAAATACAAACTTCATAAAAATCAGATTCTAAAGAAGACATATTGTATTTTTGAATATGCGAATAGCCTCACTATCAGAAATTAAAAAAGAACTTAGACAAAAATCCAATCTTGAGCTTACCGAACTAGTACTTAAGTTAACAAAACACAAAGTTGAAAACAAAGAACTTTTGGCCTATGCGCTTTTTGAATCAAAAGATGAAAATAATTTCATATCAAAAATTCAATTAGAAATAGATCTTCAATTTGCCAATATCAATACCAAAAGTAATTATATCATCAACAAAAATATTCGAAAGATTCAAAGATATATAGTAAAACAGATTCGATTCTCAAGACAAAAAGAAACAGAGATCGCTTTGCGTATCCATTTTTGTAAAAATCTTGTTGACATTCTATCAAAATACAATACTAACAACACACGTCATCATATGCTGGTGCGTCAAATTGAACTTATAAGAAAAAGGTTAACACATGTACATGAGGATTTACAATTTGACTATGAGTTAGATTTAACTAAACTATTGGAGCATTTTAAATATTAATAATAGCTTATCAAAATAACTTTATAAATCTCTGCGCGTATAATGAAGTATCTATCAGCTTAATCTTTATGGCTGATGGCATTAATCAAACTCAAGAAGCTCCCAAACACTACAAAAAATTTCTTTTTAATAAAGGTTAAAGTATTCTCTAAAGAACTTATTAAAAGCGTATTTTTCAAATCTTGCTCAAAGATGCAACCAAGAATCTAGGAAATTATTTAAATGCCGGGTGTAATACACATTGTTTTCATTATTTGATAATGGTATTTATTTAAATTTGTAATTTATTGTAAAACGTAATGCTGAAACAGCCTTTATTAGGATAAAAAATTATTTAATTAAGAAAACAAAATTCAGCATAAAAAGTTAATATTCACAATAAATGCTGCCTGTTTTAAATTTTGTTTGTCGTCCAACTTAATGTTCTCAATCCGGATCAATTAGTTACTTATGATTCATCAATTTGTTTGTAAAATAAACTTCTTTTTTTCTTATTTTGTTATATTTATGTTGGGATTATTTTCAGCTTTCTCTCAAAATAACATCAATGGACACATCACAGATCCTAGTGAAAACCCACTCCCCTTTGCCTATATCATCCTATACGAAAAAGGAAGTAATGAACTTCCAAGGGGTGTTACTTCTGACGATGACGGTGCCTATTCTTTTGAAAAGGTTCCCAATGGGACTTATCACATTGAGGTCTCTATGCTAGGTTTTAAAGGTAATGTGTCGGACACTTTTACTTTGTCAAAAAATAGTGTTTTTGATTTTATTTTGGTGGAAGATACTCAGACTTTAAATGCAGTAGTGGTAAAAAGTAAGCGTCCCGTGATTAGACAAACTGCAGAAAAGTTAATTGTCGATTTAGAAAATTCCGAGATGATTAACACCAGTTTAAAAGATGTCATGCGTAAAATCCCAGGAGTTTTAGTTACAAATAATGGAATTTCAATAGCGGGAAATAGAGGAGTAAGAATTCTTATCAATGGTAAATCTACAGACTACATGGATATTCAATCACTATTGCGAGATCTTCCTGCAGATAACATTTCTAAAATTGAAGTGATAGAACAACCTGGTGCAGAATATGAAGCCTCAGGGTCTGGAGCTCTCATCAATATTATTTTAAAGAAAAACATACGTTTAGGAACCTATGGAAATATCAATGCATGGACAGGAGAAGATCAGAACTTTCAATATGGGACAGGTGCTTCAATTGCACAATATAAAAATAAATTAAGCTGGCAAATCAACATAAATCATTCTAAACCCACTTGGCGAGAAGACTTATATTTAATCAGAACAGTAGGTGATGAAACCTATGACCAAATCAGTAGAGATCCCTACGATCCTAATAATTTAAGAATAAATAGTAATATAGATTATTATCTCAATGATAAACATACTTTTGGAATAGGAAGTAGATGGAATAAGAGAACCTCTAACAGGATCACTTCAAGTAAAACTATGATCTACGATGCAAGAACAATAAATACCCTTTTCTCTGAAAATTATTTTGATAGAGGTCGGAAAGATTTCAATCTGAATCCCTACTATGAATACAAATCTGAAACAGATCGATTGATCATTGATTTTAATTACGTTGATTATATTAATGATAGTAAAAACACACTTTATGAGGTTGAAGGAAGTACTATCCCTTTTACGGATAGAAAATATATTCAGAAGGGAAAATATAAAATTAAGACCTACAAAATAGACTATAAAAAAACTCTTTCAGACAATTTTAATATAAGTTTTGGAACTCGTTATGCCGATGTCAATACCGATAACGACTTCCAATCTTATTTAGACAATAACCAAGGAATATTTGACTTTGTCGAAACTGAAAGTAGTCAGTTCTTAATCAAAGAAACAATTTTTGCTGGGTATTCCAAAATAAATGCGACTACAGGAAAATGGACTTTCTCAGGTGGATTACGTTATGAAGATAGTCAAACAGATGGAACCTCAATTTATATTGAAAAAGGTACATTAAATACAGAAATAAAGAAAAGACCTATTCAAAAATTATTTCCAAGCGCATCTATAAGTCGAAATCTATCTGAAAACTTAGGTACTAACCTATCCTATAGCTACAGAGTTCAAAGACCCTCATACAGCAGCTTAAATTCATTTGCCACCTTTTTAGATCCATTTTCTGCCGAGCAAGGCAATCCTAGCTTAACTCCAGCCTTTACACACAATTATCAATTTAATTTGACTTATGAGCAACAGCCTTTTTTTAGCATAGGTTACAGCAATACAACTGAAGCAATCATGGATCTGATTCAGCAAGATAATACTAATGCTCAGATCAGACAACGAGAAGTAAATGTCGAAAACAACAAAAATTGGAATTTTAGATTATTTGGACCCTTGAGTTTTATCAAAGATGTTGAAGGTTATACTGGCTTTATTGTTGTTAATACGGATTATGAATCACTAACATATGATTTGGATTTAAATAAATGGAATTTATTTTGGTTTATTCAAGCAAATTACGAGATGCCATTTGGTGTCGACTTTGAACTTAGTGGTAATTATGGAACCGGAGCATTGGAAGGTCAAATTGAAGTGGATTGGCTGGCTGAGTTAGATTTCTCCTTTGGAAGAAAGTTTTTAGACAATAAAGTACGGGTGAATCTAGGTTTCAATAAGATGCTGAACAGGGGTTTTATAGGAAACATTGATTACGGGACTGGAACCGCCCTCGTAGAAAGCAATGGCTCTCGACAAAGTATACAACTCAGATTAGTTTACAGTTTTGGCTCCAAATTTGGCAAAAAAGTAACCAATAGAGAAACTTCCAGAGAAGAAGAAAATAGAATCAGAGATGACAATTAGTGGATAAAAAAACGTTTGCTACGTCTGAATATTAATGAACATTAATTTTATTAATTCTTAAATTCTCTCAATGCAGGTAATGCTTGATTTTCAAAATCAAATAATGCTTGATTTTCCCAAGGAGAAGCGTCTTGTGATTCATTTCCTTTCCAAGCGATTAATTCAGCTCCCCAATAGCAAAATCCAATTCCATTTTCTACTTCTTTGATTAAAACTTTGATTTCTTTAATGAATTTTCTTTGACCCTCAGGTGTTGCAGGAAATTCGGGTAATATTAGTTGGTCCTGCGAACCAACAATATTGTTTGTCCAATCATTCCAATCAAGTGTAAAAGGATAGGCTGTTTCAGCAATTAATATTTTCTTTTCATGAGCGTTGCTCAAATGCTGCATCTCAACCTTAAGATTATTTAGGGACTTTCCATGCCAAATAGGGTAATATGACAAGCCAATAATGTCATAATCGACAATACTCACTTGATCAAAAAACCATTCAGAGTCTTCGATACCAGCAAAATGTAAAATTATTTGAGTTTCAGATGAGGTTGTTCTAACTGCTAGGATTGCAGTATCCAATAATTCTCTAAACTGCTGAATGTAATTTATATGCCCATATGGATGAAGAAAACCTGAATTTATTTCATTACCTATCTGGATTAAATCAGGTTGTAATTTGGTAGTAACTTTTTCTGTGTAGTTATACACACTGTCTTTCAATTCTTTAAAATTAATCCCTTGCCATTGATTTGGTGATTCTTGATGACCAGGATCTGCCCAAGTATCAGAATAATGTAAGGTTAACCAGATTTTAAAACCATTGGCTTTTAAGATCTCAGAAAACTGTTTCACTTCATTAAAACCAGAGTGTTCGCTTATTGGATTGACCCATAACTTTAGTCTGACTGTATTTATTCCACTATTTTTAAGTATTGTCAATAAATCATTTTCATTTCCTTCCAAGTCATAGAGCATAGGGCTTAAATTTGATATTTCAGGGAATCTTGAAATATCAACAGCAGAAATAAATGTCAAATTTTCATCTTCTTGAATGGGATCATTCAGATCATCTTTTTTACAAGCTGCAAAACTCAAAAAAATAATTACGATTTGCAATGACTTTTTCATATCAAATTATGATTAGCCATGGTTAAATATCCAGGGCGAAACTAAAAAAATATAACCACTTTACCCTTAATAAAATAAAATTGCATTTATAAAAAGTACGCCCACAGGGAGTCGAACCCCGAACCCCCGCCTTAGAAGGGCGGTGCTCTATCCAGTTGAGCTATGAGCGCATTTTATTTCAAAAAAGCGGAGAGAGGGGGATTCGAACCCCCGGTACGGTCTCCCGCACGCATGTTTAGCAAACATGTGGTTTCAGCCACTCACCCACCTCTCCGAAGCTATTTTAAAAAGATTGCAAATATAGTAGGTCAATAATAAACATTAATACCGTGAAGAAAAAAAATGAAATCATTCCATAATTTTTGTTAATTGACTACAAATTAATTTGGACGAATTAACTTGTTGTATAACATTTGCAGAACATATGACGTGGACACATTCTATAGGAATTTTTGAATTTACAAGCATCC
This sequence comes from Flammeovirgaceae bacterium, assembly GCA_002691385.1. GTDB lineage: Bacteria > Bacteroidota > Bacteroidia > Cytophagales > Cyclobacteriaceae > UBA4465. The sequence goes on from NZHT01000014.1 coordinate 9,028, forward strand.
TCCTCTTTTTGCTGTTTTATTTCATTTACATCAGTAAAGTGCTACGGATAAACAAATTCCTAAAAAGTTCTTCAAAACAATTTTTATGGAAATTCCTTTTAAGATTGAGCTATTTTTCTTTGTTTCTAATTGCCTTGCTTGGGCCGTCCTTTGGAGAAGCTAAAAAAGAAATTAAGTCTATGGGTAAAGATATTTTTATATGTGTCGACCTATCTCAATCAATGAATGCCTTCGATATTCAGCCCTCCCGCATTGAGAGAGTGAAATTTGAGTTAAAAAATATCATTGAAGCCTTTAATTCTGATCGAAAAGGTCTTATCATGTTCAGTAATGAGGCCTTCATGCAATGTCCCCTTACCTATGACAATAATGCCTTAACTCTATTTATTCAAACCTTGAATACCTCCCTAGTACCCAACACTGGAACTGATTTTGCTCCACCTCTTAAACTGGCTCTAAACAAATTGAATTCAGAGAAAAATACAAGTATCAGACAAAAGTCAAAAGTCATTATATTGATCAGTGATGGTGAGGATTTTGGCGAAGAAACTGAAGCTATAGGTGAAGAAATTCAAAAAGCAAATATCAAATTATTTACTCTTGGAGTCGGGACCGAAATGGGGAGTAAGATTAAAACCAGAAGAGGTTTCAAAACAGATAGAGACGGTAATGAAGTCCAATCTAAATTGAATACCATCGCCCTCAAGCAATTGGCCCAAGAAACTAACGGTAAATATTTTGAAATCAATCAATCAAGAAATGACGTAAATAAACTCATAAATACTATTAACTTGATAGAAGGAGAACTCAGGGATACAAAAAATATCGACACAAAATCAAATAAATATTTCTATTTCTTAATATTAGCTGCATTTTTACTCTTGAGTGACATTTTAATTACCCTTAAAATTATCAGTCTGTGAAATTTACTATTTTATTTTTATGGCTACTTGCCAATGATCCAAATGACATCGCCCTGATTAATTCCTTTAAGGCAGATGCAGAAAAATCATTTCTTGCTAAAGATTTTTCTAAAGCCATTAATCAATACAAGTTTTTGATAGATTCACTTAATGTAAATGAAGATGCAATTCATTTAAATCTAGGACATGCTTATCATCAAATGGGTGATACAGCCCAAGCTCGTATCTCGTATAATCAAGCTTCCTTATCCAATAATACTAACTTAAAGTCAATTGCTTATCAGCAACTTGGAGTGATCTCAAAATCAAACAAAAACTTAAAAGAATCATTGGCCTATCTGAAAGCTTCTATTAAAGCAAACGCTGCGAACTCAGATGCAAAATATGATTTTGAGTTAGTGAAAAAATTAATGCGAAAAAGTCAAGATAAGGAGAACAAGGAAGATCAGAATCAAGAAAATAAGGAAGATCAGAATCAAGAAAATAAGAAAGATCAGAATCAAGAAAATAAGAAAGATCAGAATCAAGAAAATAA
>NZHT01000015.1 GCA_002691385.1 Flammeovirgaceae bacterium
AAAGCCCCAGACAAAGCCCCAGACAAAGCCCCAGACAAAGCCCCAGACAAAGCCCCAGACAAAGCCCCATACAGGGCGGCCATAAGGCCGCTTTGTATGGGACTAGCCGCTTCACATGTGTTCGCTTCGTTACTAGCGCTGTAATGAAGGCCGGCGAATAAGCCACTCCATGACTCTCCGATCAAGAGGCATCTGACATAAATGGCGGCCTTCAACGAACATGAGTGCGATTAAAGGTGCTAAACATGCGATAGACTAGCCGCCGTGGTTGCTGAGAGCCGTTGTCGTAATGCCAAACATGATTTTCGCCCACGCTAATGGGTATCCTCCTGGTTCCTATAGGAGTTTGTTGCGGCATATTGAGAGTAGGGCAGAGGTCCGATCAATCGAACATCGCCCGCTTTGGAGTGAAGACCGCGCGCCTACTTTTTTTTCTTGGCAGCTATATGCGCGTGATCTACTCGACCGTATTGAGGGTGGTGGAGGTGACGCGGTCTGGTTGGTGGGCCACTCGATGGGTGCGGCCACCGCCATATTGGCTGCAAGCCAGAGACCTGAAAAGTTTAAGGGAATTATCGCACTCGATCCGGTGCTTATTTCTTCTGGCGCCTGGTTTTGGGCTCGGCTATTGATGTGGCTAAACCCTGACGCCATGCCCATTGTGAGGCGGGCATTGGCACGCCCACATCAGTTTGCGAGCCATCAGGCTGCTTTTGAGTTTTATCGCAGCAAACGTGTTTTTCGCCAGGTTTCCGACTCCGTTTTGATGGATTACGTGAGAGCAGGCCACGTCTCACGTGAAAGTGAGCAGGTGCACTTGCGTTATTCGGGAGAATGGGAGGCTTGCGTTTATCGATCAGTTCCCAGAATGACGTGGGCGCTGAAGCGCCTGAGGTGCCCAGTTCTGATTGTTGCGGGTGATCAATCTGATGTGCTGCCAGCCAAAACGCTTAATTGGGCGAGGAGGCTTAACAGCAACATCGAAACTGTGATTCTCCCCGGGGGTCACCTGTTGCCTCTGGAATCACCCGAAACCTGCGCGAAAGTGGCTTTGGACTTTGTTGTATCGAATTAGCGGAAAAATCTGTGATTGATGTCGCGCTTCCGATGCCGAGTATGGCGGAAAGTGCCGATGAATATATGGAGTGTCTCCTGTTTGAATTTACTTTGAGGCGTCTCAGTGATAGCGGCAGACAGGAAATTAATGATAAAACAGAGCCGCGAAGCACATAACCGGACATCGGTTATACAGATCGTCTGTATTTTTGGAATAAGATCATGGCAGCTAACCCGGTTACGACTCGTTGGGCCGATCTCGACAAAGCGCGTTTCTTCCCTAGAGAGCTGAGCTGGCTCTCTTTCAACTCCCGTGTGCTTCAGGAAGCCGAGAATCCCAGCGTGCCCTTGATTGAGCGCGTCAGGTATTTGGGCATTTTTTCAAACAATCTTGATGAGTTCTTCCGGGTGCGCGTCGCGGAGGTACGGCGTCTCATCAGCGTTTCTCAGGGGGCAGAGCGACAAGCGGCAAAAAGCCTTTTGCAATCGATACAGCGAGAAGTGGTATCGCTGCAGCGTAAGTTTGATGCCATTTACGGCAGTTTAATGGGAGAACTGCAAAAGGAGAGAATTTATCTCATCAACGAAAAACAACTCGATGAGGGTCAATTACGTTTTGTGCAGCAGTACTTCAGAGATACGGTCCTACCCGAGCTCGAACCGATCTTGCTTGATGAAGCGCAAGCCATACCTAACCTCACTGATGAATCGCTTTATCTTGCGGTAATGATCGAGGCGCAGGAGCGTCAGCGATTTGCCGTTATTGAAGTGCCTTCTGAGCAGTTAGGCCGATTTATTGAAATCCCCAGGCAGAAGGGTCGGCGGCGGGGAACGGTTTACATCACATTGGATAATGTTATCCGGGCCTGTTTGCCCTTGGTTTTTCGGGGCGTGTTCGGGGTTGTTTCCGCGAAGGCCTACTGTTTTAAATTCTCCCGCGATGCTGAGTTGGAGCTCGATCCTTCGATCAACGAGAGCTTGATTGAAAAGATGGCTTCCAGTCTCAAGCAACGGAGAAGGGCCGACGCGGTCCGGTTTGTTTATGACAAAACGATGCCGGAGGCCCTGCTTAGCACGCTCAGAAAGCGTTTCGATTTTGGTCGTTATGACAGCATGATCCCCGGAGGTCGGTACCATAATTCAAAAGATTTCCTATCGTTTCCCAATCCAGGTGGGAAAAACCTTGAGTTCAAGCCGCATCCGCGCATTAGCGTGCCCGAGCTGGATGCCCCGGCAAACATCTTTGACGTTATCAGCGCTCGCGATGTGCTGCTTTACTTTCCTTATCACCCTTTTGATTATCTTGTGGACGTTCTTAAAACTGCGGCCCTCGACCCGAGCGTGGTGGCCATTAAAATCTGTCTTTACCGCACGGCCAAAAACTCTCGCATTGGTGAGGCGCTGATCAACGCGCTACATAACGGCAAGCGCGTGACAGCGGTGGTGGAGTTGGCGGCTCGCTTCGATGAACAGGCAAATATTGAGATGGCTCATCGATTGACCGAGGCTGGAGTCGAAGTCATTTTCGGCATTCCGGGACTCAAGGTGCACTGCAAGCTGTTCTCGATAGAACGGCGTGAGGGTGGCGCCACCTGCTATTACAGCCACGTTGGCACCGGTAATTTTAACGAGAAAACTGCGCGCCTCTACACTGACTTTTCCCTTCTGACCTCAGATCAGGTCATAGGTAAAGATGTTGCCGCCGTGTTTAACTTTTTGAAGTTCAATTACCAGCTTCCCAATTACGAAATGCTGCTGGTATCACCTCACAGTTCACGGCCGGGACTGGTTGAGCGCATTGACCGAGAGATTGAAAACGCGCGTCTGGGGTACCGCGCGATGATGACCCTCAAATGCAATAATCTGGTAGACCGACAGCTGACATTAAAACTATATGAGGCCAGTCAGGCAGGGGTAAAGATTCGTCTTGTTGTGCGCGGCATGTGTACTTTATTACCAGGTATCAAAGGCGTTTCAGAGAACATCAAGGCGATCAGTATTATCGATCGCTATCTCGAGCACCCGCGGGTCTATGTTTTCCATAACCGAGGACAACCCGAGTATCTACTTGGCTCTGCAGATCTGATGACGCGGAATATCGATTATCGGGTTGAGGTACTCTGTCCTATCAAAGACCCTGCAGTGCAACAACAGTTGCAGGATGTGCTTGATCAGCAATGGCAGGACAACGTCAAGGCCCGGGTACTTGATAGCAAGCAGAATAACCACCTGCTGCCCAGGGCAAAGGCAACACCGGTACTACAATCCCAAGAAATGATTCACCGTTACTTCGCGACAGGTAAGAAGCCACGAATGCCGCGTTCTCTCATGCGCCAAGCTTCCAAGCGCCGCCGGCATGCCACGCGAAAAGACTAAAAGGCGCCTGAAAAAAGCCAGGGCTCTAAATCTTTGGGGTTGAGGATCACCAGTTGCTGGGCTTTGGCGTCCGCCTTGATGTCTTGCGGGTCAATTTGCAGTAGCTTTAGGTAGTAAGGTAGGAGCTTCGCCCGGACGGACAACAGCCACTGGTTGTCCATCATGCCGTAGTCATGCGCGACCACGCCCTGCTGCGCAGGGCTTAGTCTTGGGTCCGGCGCAATGGCGATCTCGACCCAGGTGTGCCACTCAGTATCTTCTCGATCGGTATGTTCAGAGATACCCAGAAGCTCGGGTTCTCCCCGGAACCGACTTAATACAAAGTCTCGATACGCTTGATTCTTTTCACACCATCCCCGGAGGTGCCACCTTTGGCCAGTCCATACAAGCGTATGGGGAGCAATAATGCGACCTTCCCGATCCGGCGCGTTAAGCGACACATAATCGACCTCGACACGACGTGTTTCACGCGCTGCCCTGATGAGCGGGCGAAGGATCTCTGGCGCCACTGGTCGCCCCGGGGCGCGAAGTACCTGAGTTGCAGTCAGCGCTTCGGGAAGCCGACCTAACACCCGATGCATATCGCTGGCGCCTGCAACAATGTCGAGATACTCCTCCACGTCTCCCTTGGAGACGACCGGTGAGAAGGTGTTGCTCGGGCGGTAGCCTTTTGCTGCGGAATCGTACTCGAGATTACCGGGCCCGATCGTACGCTTGTAGTTATTGATGTCTTTGCTGGCCTGCTGCCGCCCCAGGCCAAATACCTCACGCAGGTGTCGTGTGGTGAGTCGCCCCTCCCACAGAACAATGATTTCAATAAACCGGTAACGTAGCAACTGCTCCCAACGCGTATCGCTCAATTTCCAGCCTCCTTGGATGGCGCGAATGAGATTCCCTTTAGGACAAGCGTGGGAGCCTTATCGCAGCACTTGTTTGGTTTTATCATGCACTCTCACCTCTGGGCATGAGCCACAAACCGCCAATCGCCAATAGTGAGCACGCCAGCAGAATTAGGGCCGGCTCGAGTAATCGGCCGGCATACAGCCCCCCGGCAAGGGCGCCCACGAGGGAAGCCAATAGGGCATGGGTAAACCCATAGACGGCTGAGGCCGCCCCCGCCTGGCTTCGAAATAGCGAGATGGCGCCCATAGAGGCATTGGCGGCGGTGAGTCCGACACCAAAAAAAAAGGTTGATGACAAAAACGCGAGGGTAGGCATGTATTGTTTTGCAGCGGGCGCCAGCAGGGTGATACCGGCTGCGGAGGCGAGACTAATAACGAGTCCGGCTCTGAGCGTGATATCCATTCCGTAGCGCATGACCAGGCTAGCGTTCACCAGACTCCCTGTCATGAAGCCAAAAACTGTCAGAGCGAAGGCATACCCAAACAGCGATGTGGGGACATCAAAAACATCAGGCAGAAAGTAAGCCACTGTCGACAGGTAGCAAAAAAGAGCAGCAAACGAAAAAGAGCCTGCCATTTGATACCCCAAGAAAGGCCGTGACGATAGCATCGCTCCAAAAGCGCGGAAAATACGGCGGAAAGTCAGGCGATCATCGACCGAGAGCGTTGCGGATTCTGGGAAGCGCACAAGCGCTAAAAGAATAAGCAGTGCAAAGAGAGCGAGTGCGATAAAAACGCTCGGCCAGGTAGAGAAACCCAAAATCAGCGCGCCGATGCCAGGGGCCACCATGGGCAGTACGGCCATCGCTCCTGATAACACCGACATCACTTGAGAGGCCCGATTGCCCTCATAGCGATCCCTGACAATGGCACGTGCAATAACCGGTCCGCTGGCAGCGGCAACACCCTGCAGGCCGCGCATTAGCCACATCATCTCCATGTTCCGGGCCAGTGCGCACAAAACCGAGGTGACCAGAAATAGCACTGTGCCAATGCGCACAACCGGCAGCCGCCCAAATTGGTCGGATAAAGGCCCAAAAATGAGCTGGCCCGCAGCCAGCCCAACCATAAATACACTGAGTGTCATTTGGCCCTGTGATTCTGTCGCCCCGAGATCGGCGATAATATAGGGAATGGCGGGTAGATAAAGGTCGGTGGCGATAGCGGCGAACGCCACCAAACCGACCAGCGTGACAAAGGTGCCCAGTTCCCCGGTTGTGCGCCTGTTGGTCAATTCAGAGTGTTGGCCTGCAGTTCCACCACTGGGCAATTTTCAGGCACAAAGAACTGTCCATTCTCAGCATCCATGACATCTAGGCCTATGGCTTTGTTATTGGAGAATAGTGCCACCCGCATGACGTAGGTGGTGTGTTGGTTTTTCATCTCCATTAACTGAAAAAAAGCCACCTCTGCGCCCTCATCATTGGCAGCTCGCGTAGCAATTTGTTCCATATAAGATCTAGCCTGACTCGCTTCCATCGGGGTGAGTGGCGTATTTAGAATGGCATTGAGCATGGCGCTAACAGAGGCCTGATTGTGGTCAGCGAGCAGAGTATTGCTGACCACCGAATTGAGATCGGTCATGACGATGGGTATCCTCTCCCAAAATGGTGCCGGCGTCTCGTGCGCCGATGCCAAATTCTACCATTTTTGTCGGGCTGCGGGGTTTTGTAATACTTCTATCTACATCAGTCAGTTACCATCATTAGTTATAGTTTCTTGGTTAAATCGGGAGCAATGTTGGAGCCAGAAAAAGTAACTTACTATCGGTTGATTCATGATGACGGCACCTTGTTTTGGCTGCTGCACTTCATGGGCTGGATCGGGATTTCTTTGCTCACCTACCTCAGCTTGAGCGTGCCCTATGACCAGTATGAATGGTCATATCTTGCTCACAACATATCTCAGTCCCTGCTGGGTTTTGCGCTGTCAATTCCCTTGCGTTACTTGTACCGAGCCGTCTGGCATTGGCATATCTATATCCGGCTCGCAGTGGTATTGGCCGCGGCCATCGTGTTTGCCCTCATTTGGTCCGCTTTGCGGTTAATCTTATTTATGCTCATGACCGGAGAGGGAAATCTCTGGGCGGATTTTGGGGGTTGGCTCTTTCCATCACTGTTTGTATTTTTCACGTGGGCTGCGCTCTATCACGGTATTAAGTACTACCAATTCTTGCAGCGCGAGCAAGAGGTGGCGGTGCGGGCGGAGTCCGCGCAGCGGCAGGAGGCACTGAAGCGCATCAAAGCGGAGGCGGAAGCGAAGGAGGCGCAAATGCAACTATTGCGTTACCAATTAAACCCGCACTTTCTCTTCAATACGCTTAACTCCGTTAGCGCTCTCGTTACATCAGGTAGAGCGGATGATGCCAATAAAATGTTGCTGAATTTATCCACCTTCCTTCGTTTCTCGCTAGAGCGGGAAAGCATCTTGATGACGACGCTGCGGGAAGAATTGGTGGCGCTGCAGTTGTACCTGGATATCGAAAAAGTGCGGTTTTCCGACCGACTGGAGATACATTTCAACATTGCACCGGATGCTTATCGGTACGCGATACCTAGCCTGCTTCTGCAGCCTCTAGTGGAGAATGCGCTGAAATACGCCATTTCCCAGTCAGAATCGGGTGGGACGATTCAGATCACGGCCCGGGTCACCGACGTGTCTCTTGAGATCAGTGTAGATGACAGCGGTGCAGATTCAGACGACATCCACAACAGCGATGCAGAGCCCTTTAGCAATGCGGGTATTGGTCTGGGCCTGCAAAATATTCGAGAGCGGCTTGAGACCTGTTTTGGTTCCCGAGCATATTGCCGACCGGCAAGGTCGTCTCTGGGAGGCAGGCGCGTCGAGATCTGTATCCCCGCGGAAGAAGCGGCATAATAGGCAGAATATGAAGGAACTTCGTGTAATGCTGGTTGACGACGAGGCGCTCAGTATCGATCTTATGCGCTCGCTCGTTGAGAGAGAGCGCGGCTTTAAGGTCGTAGCCGAGTGCTCAAATGGAAGAGAGGCGATTGCCCGATTACGCCGTGATACCTTCGATTTGGTGCTGATGGACATTGAGATGCCTGGTCTCACGGGACTGGAGGTGGTGGAAAAAACCCAGGCAGACTTCATGCCCGCTGTTATTTTCGCTACCGCATTTAATCAGTATGCCTGTCAGGCGTTTGATTTGCATGCTGTGGATTATGTACTAAAACCATTTGATCCCGACCGCGTGCGCGTAGCACTTGACCGTGCAAAACAACGTCTCATTGTCAGTGATTCACCGGCGGGCAAAGAGGCGCCACTGAGTGCCATTGCTCATCTTCGCAGTGTGGAGCAGATTGCATCGGGGGGAGCTCTAACAGCGGCAGAGTATGAGCGGCTACCTATCAAGGATGGTGGTCACACTTATCTACTGCCCCACGCTGATATTGAATGGATCGACGCTGCAGGGGATTACATGTGTGTCCACGCTGGGGGGAAGGTACACATACTTCGCTCCACTATGAAGGATCTTGAGGCAAAGCTGAGCCAAGAGTTTGTTCGCATTCACCGCTCGACTATTGTCAACGTACGAAAAGTGCGAGCGGTCGATACGCTGCCAAAAGGTGAGTGTCTGTTATATCTTGATGATGATGTGACGGTGCGAGTGAGCCGAAACTATAGAAGCGCCATACAGCATTTGCTGTCGTAGATTACTCCTTTGAAAGGAGCTCCTTAGTTTTTGTCAAAAATAAATCGTCTAAACTCCTGATTATAGAGTGCGGCGATTATTACCGCCTTACTGCATTTTTGGTCTTGTACGAAGAGAGTGAGCTCCCTGAGCCCGTGTAACAGGGAGTTAGAGCGAGCTTGACCTTCCTATTCGTGGACGGCGTGTTGCGACAGAGCTTATTTGGTCTGTGCGACGAGGGCATCCACAAACGCGCCATGATTTGGTAGCGCAGCAACGGTGCGTTCGACATCGCTCTGAATATCGTTCAAAAACTGTCGAAGTTGTTCGGTGCTCATGGAGTCAACAATATTATGGTAGCGTTCAGGCATGATGCCTTGCCCCATCATTACCTGAACCCAGGAATTCTCGGAGAACACATCTTCCTGTGGTTTAAATACTCGCCCGGCATCTTTAAATAATGCCACGCGTTGACTCAACGAATCGGGTATGGGCAAATCGCGGCACATATCCCAGAATGGCTCTCCGGTGCGCTGATTCGCGTAGTAATGTAGCACGATGAAATCGCGAATCCGTTCGGCCTCACTTCGCAGCTTGTTGTTGTATTCATCAACAGAGGCCTGGCTCATTACGCTGTCGGGAAACATCAATAGTAACCACATAATGCCATTTTGAATGAAATGGATGCTGGTAGACTCGAGGGGTTCGATAAAGCCGCTTGATAATCCCAGTGCAATACAGTTTTTATGCCAATATTGCTTGCGCTGACCTGTCGTGAAGCGGATCGGCCTTGGTTCAATAATGGGTGTGCCGTCAATCGAGCTCAATAATCGCTCTCTTGCGGCGTTGTCATCTAAATAGTGGTTGCAATATACGAGACCATTGCCGACTCGATGTTGCAATGGGATCCTCCAGCGCCAACCGCTGTCGTGTGCAATAGCGCGGGTATAAGGGACAGGTTCGTCAGTTGGCTCAGTTTGTACGGCCCATGCCCTATTACAGGGTAGCCAATGGCTCCAATCATCGAATCCAGTTTTCAGTGCATCTTCAATCAGCAGTGCCCTAAAGCCGGTACAGTCGATAAACAGATCACCGGCGATTTGCTGCCCATCCTTCAGCTGTAAGTAGTCGATGAAGCCTGTAGTTTCTGACAGTGATACGCGATCAATCTGACCCTCGATCCGACGGGTTCCACTCGCTTCCGCGAGCCGTCGAAGGTATTGTCCGTAAGCCGTGGCATCCAGGTGATAGGCGTAGTTCAACTTGTGCTCAGAAAGAATGCCGAATTTGTTTTCCAGTGCCGCTCTGAGCTCCGTGCAATAAGCCCCGTATTCTGTAGCGAGTCCTTTCTGCTGTGCTTTGTTCCAAAAGTGCTGAAAGCCCCCAGCCCAACATCCTTTGCCCGTATCACCAAAGGAGTGGATGTAGTCGTGGCCTTCGTAAAGCCAATTTTCGAAACGGATTCCCAGTTTGAAGGTACCGCTGGTGGCTTTTATGAAGTCTGGCTCGGGAATCTGAAGAAGACGATTCATAGTCAGTAGTGTGGGAATAGTTGCCTCTCCCACTCCCACAGTACCGATCTCTTCGGATTCGACGAGAGTCACATGCAACTTTCGGCCCACCAGTCGAGACAAAGCAGCTGCGGTCATCCAGCCGGCGGTGCCTCCACCCGCGATGACCACTCGGTTGATCGGTCTGTCCTTGTAGTCAGTCATACTTGCTTCAAATTGTTTATGAGTTCGCCTCTCAGTTTTTTGGCGACATCGAGGTTAATGTCTTCTGTGCGGTCGACGGCGTCATTTTTCCAGCGCTGTCTATCGTTCGATTGCTGGGAAAACACATAATAGTCAAAGAGTGTCGACCAAGCATTGCGCTCCGCCTCGGGTAATGTCTTTATCGAGAGCAAGGCGTGATTGAATGCGTCCATGGGACGCCCATATTCTCTGGGATGATTGGTCCACCAAAAGTTCACAAGACCGTTGATCTTTGCGGTCGATTCGACTTGGTGCCACCATAGTGAAGGAATAAAGATGGCATCTCCCGGCTTGAGCTCGGTGACTAGAGCGTTAGCCAAAGCCTCCCGAAACAGGGGATGCTGCGCATAATCAGGGTCTCGGGTATTGACGAGACTAATGGGCTGCCCAGCGGGAGTGATGTCCCATGGGCCGATATAGAGGTTTTTCACCTGATCAGGGGGAAACAGGGTAAAGCGTCGCAACCCGATTACGCAGCAGGCGACGTTTGCCGGATAGTCGAAATGGGGTGCCACGACACTCTCGTTACCGAGCCACAGGCTAGCGAGTGGAGACGGTAACGGCGAGACGAACTGAGTTTCTAGTTCCATGCCGGGTAACCAATGGGCAATATTGGTAGCGCCCACATACAGGCTCGGCGACACGCTTGCGTCGGCCATTTCCTGCAGCTTTGCGGTAACTTGGTCCAGACGCGTTTGTACCTGCAAAAAGTTGAACCCGCTAAAGTCTTGGTTATAAAAAAAGCGCCCATTGATTTCCGGCTCACCCAAAAAAGCGGAAACCTTATGGCCCTGATAAAAACGGCAAATATAATCGAGGCAGCTGGATCTGTTCCTCTTGGCCGCTTGAACAAGAGGCCATTCAGCGACAGCGTCGCGCACCACCCACGGAGTGGCTTCGCTCAGCCAAGTATCGGGAGCACTCTCCAACTGCGGCAGACTGATTTCTCTAACCGAAATACTGGGGCTGCTGCTGGCTGTGGGGTCAGACCTTGTCATTTTTTAGAGCCAACAATCTCGACACCTGTGATTGCGATGCAAGCATCATAAAGAGCGGAAGCAGGAAGCCTTTCTGATGCAAAGAGCTGAGCGTATCTTCTGAGAGTCTTTGCAGCCGTTCCTCATCAATACCAAGGAAGCCAGTCAGCGTGTGTGCACTCCCGTCGTTCAACGTGAATTTGAAGTCAAGGGGCGTGATCAGATCTAGCGCATCAAGCATGGTGGAAAATTCCAAAGTGTGAGGATGGCTCGCCTCAATTGTCTCCAATAATCCGATAATGCGTTCGAGGTGATCGCCGTAGCCGCCCGCGTCAGAGAAAAGACGTTCGCCGCTTTCCAGGCCAAGTTTTGGGTGCCTTTCGTCCAGTGCGATGATATTTCTCGTGACACCGGTCGAGTCCTGTTCTTTGGCGATATAAAACGGACCTTTCTGCATCATTAGGGGAATGGTCTCGGTTCTCCAACCTAGATCAGACTCGTCGAGAAATAGGTTTTCGCTTTTTTCGAGCCCCAAGAGCGCTAGTGGAAGCGGCGCTGGATGACCCTCTATTTGCTGCATTAAAAGTGGGTAGGTGCCCTGCAGCGTGCGCATCTCGGTGGTGAAGACTAGGCACGTCATCTGGTTATCACCCAACCCTTCGCTGTATTTTCGCGCGATGCGTAGCGATGCATGGTCAATGCTATTGAGTTTGGCTAAGTGTTCTTGGGTCATTTAAGGGTTACCCCGCAAAACCATGTGCTATCGCTTTATCAAGCAACGAGCGGTGGCAGGGAAGGTGTTGGAGATAACGGCTCGACTGGGCATCGACTTCAGCTTTGAGAGCGTGAGCTCGCGCGAGACTCGCCTCTGAATGCCTTCGACTGTCTTTGCCGAGTTCGCTTTTGAAGTTCATGCCATAGAGCACGTACTGGTAACTCGCTGATGGAAACATTTCGTCTACGCGTCGCTCGTCTAGATGCCATGGGCAACGATGGCACCAATCGGCCAGCTTTTCGGTCAATGCCGTGGGTACTGATGCAGCTTGGCGGTGCTCTATCCAGTACGCCGAATCATCGCGCTGTGAGAGCACGTAATGAAGTTTGAGAAATTCAATGATCTGCTCCCATCGTTGCAGGAACTCTGCATTGAATCGCTGAGCTACCGTACCCATCTGCTGTCGGGTTTTCGGGAATTGTTGAGCAATACTTCTTGCGCTGAGCTCTACCAATACCAGCGCAGATGCCTCGAGTGGTTCAATAAATCCGGCAGACAAACCCACGGCAACACAGTTTTTGTGCCAGAAGGAAGCTCGATAGCCGGGATCAAAGCGAATCAGCCGTGGCTCGAATTCTGAGAGGCCTGACGCAGACCCGCTCTCCTTCAAATAGGTATCCAACTGTGGCTCGATGGCTTCGGCACTAGCGTGGGCAGAAGAGAATACGGCGCCAACGCCTCGGCGGTGCTGTAGTCCAATATCCCAAATCCAACCCGCCTCATGGGCAGTCGATTTGGTGGTTGTCGCTATTTTAGAATCGGACCCGTACGGTACCTGAACAGCAAGCGCGCTGTCATTAAACAGCACATGTCTTTGACTCACGAAGGGCACATTGTAGTGCTCACCCAAAAGGACGCTGCGAAAACCACTGCAGTCGATGAATAGATCACCTGCTATAGGGCCTTTATCGGTAACAAGTGCCTCGATGTCGCCGTTTTCACGGGAGGTCACTGCGGTGACATCTGCCAACACATGCTCCACTCCCAGATTATTGACCGCATGTGCGGAAAGCATTGCCGCGAACTTACCGGCGTCGAGGTGGTAACCATAGTTCAGCGTGTAAGCATATTCGGGAACGCTAAGCTGTTTAGGCGCCAATCCTGCCTCGCATACAGCGAACTGTGGCGTCACACTCGAGGCGAACGATTGATCACCCAAATGGCCCCTGATCCAATGATCTGCCAAATTAATCTCGCCAAAGCCGTGGGGTAGGGTAAAGGGGTGATAATAGGTTTCGCCTTTTCCATGAAGCCAGTTTTTAAAGTGTGTTCCCTGCTTCAGTGCCGCCGAGCACTCTTCAAGAAACATTCTCTCCGAGAGGCCAATTTTGAGGAGGGTGGACTTCATTGACGGCCACGTACCCTCCCCTACGCCGATGGCTGGGGTCGTCGGCGACTCTATAAGGGTGACCTTGATGCTTGAAGTATCAAATTCGGCGCCAAGCACCCCCGCAACCAGCCAGCCAGCGGTGCCGCCGCCAAGTATCACAATGTGATGTGGTGATGCATTCATCTCAAATGGCTGCGTCAAAAAAATGAAATTCTAGGGTGTTCTCTACAAAAAGAAAAACCGCTCCTGGGAGCGGCTTCTCGAGTTGGACTTGCAACTGGCTGTCAGTAGCTGTATCTGAAGCCTACGTTATAACGAGCCCCTATTTGACCCGCATTGAAGAACTGCAATTCTTCTCTGCCGAAGCCACGATAGGTTTCGTCTGTGATGTTGATGCCCTCTACGAACAGGGTGAATCTATCGAACACCTCATACTGGGCGCTGGCATCCCACTGCTCGTATTCCTCATTATACGCCGGTTGCGTGGTACCCCCAGTGAAATACTCATCACGCCAGTTATAAGCCACTCGCACTTGGAAACCAAAGCCCTCGTAAAACAGAATCAAATTGCGCGTATCGCTCAGGCCGGGCAGTGCAAACTGTGGCTCATCGGAGAACCGATTGAAGGTGGCACTGCCGTCGGCGAGGGTCATGTTGGCAATAAAACCTAGACCCGTGTCCCAAAAGTTGTGCTGCCAGGCAAGCTCCCAGCCATCGATGTCGGCGGCTTCGTCTGAGTTTACGTTGGTGAATAAGTCGTAATAGGCGGGGTCATCTCGTCCAGCGACACCTGTGATGGTTTGCGCCGCCGCATCCACGCCCGGCTCCGACGCGAAGTTGGTGAAGATGTAATCGCGGATATCTTGTGGTGCTGCAGTAATGCCCAGTGCATCTGTGGCCTGCTGATAGAGCGGACCCAAGGCGGGGTGAGCTAGGTCCGGGAACAGAACAACATCTTCTATCTCTCCGGCAGTTACGAAATTTTCTACGGACTTGTCGAAGTAACCCACTGAAATGTAGCTTGCGTCGTCGTAATACCACTCAAGTGACAAGTCGAAGTTTTCTGATTCATGTGGGAGGAGCCCCGGATTACCCACTGATGCCTGTGCCGAGTGCTCGCCTTCCACCACGCGCAGGACAGTAGGCGCGTTAAGCGTACCGATGAGGCTGCCGTAACTTGCGCGGGCTACCGTCTCGCTGTAAGAGGCTCTGAAAATGACGTTATCTATAATTTCAATATCAAAATCGATATTCGGTAAGCCGACATCGTAGTTTCCTGTAAGGCCGGAAGCTGTCGTGCCTTCTATCGGTATCGCGCTGAACTCATTGGTAGATGCCCATACGATGCTAGAAAAAGCGCGCGATTCTGAGCTCGATGTTACGTCAGTCTCTTCGTATCGATATCCCACGCGAAAGTTAAACGTGCGGTCAAAAACTGACCCCGCAAAGTTCAACTGCATGAAAGCCGCCCAGGTTTCCTCGCGGAACTGGTTGCCAAAGCCGGGCTCCAAGTCAGCGCAAAACCCGGTGCCACAGCTACCTGTTGCACCGCTTGCCGCGGCGGCAAGATAGAGCGGATTGTTGGGCGACAGCGCCTCCAAAAACTCAGCGCGAGCAGCCAGATCACTCATGGTGTACATAAAGAAGTTATTGGTGACTTGATCGCCTCCACCGAGCTCGTCGTAAACCCCAGCAAGTGAGGCTGGGACGAGAAGGTCTGTGATCGAGCCATAGGCGGATGCCTGATTTGCTCCCCAAGTATCGCGCTGCACAATGGAGCCTGCCTGATAGTTGTCGAGGTCAATGAACGAGCCCCCGGCGACGATTGTGACGTTGTCATTGAGATCGAAGGCGCCCGTGAACTGCGTCTGTTCAATATTCATCTCTGCCCAGTCAGCGGCAAATACACTACCTGTGATCCGCATGTCATCCGGTGACAGTGGGTCGTTCATACCAATGGTCGTTACAGGAATTTCGGTGCTGTAATTCACGCTGGCCGAATTTCGACCAAAAGCTGCAATACTGATATTGCCTGAGCTGCCATAGATACTGTTGGGTTCGCGCTCCGCCTTGGAGTCGTGATAATCCAGAGCGACGCGGAGTCGATCAGTAATGTCCCACTCGAGATTGAAACCGATCGACGTGCGTGTGTTTTTCGAAGCATCTACGCCTGCCGCCATCGGCCTATCGTTTTGAGTGTTAGTTTCCGTGTAGATAATAGGTGAAGCAATTGGGCCGTCTGACCAAGTGGCAGATTGATAAGTGGGGCTGAACCAGATGGACATGTCGTTGTAGCGACGATCGAGCTCAAGCTGGGCCATGGTGTAGTCGAGAGTTGCCGTTACAGACTCGACAGGGCGCCACTGAAGTGTGACTTGGCCGTTAATGCGCTCTCGCTCAAATTCCTCGATGCGATAGACCAGCTGCTGAGGCGCCGCAGCAAGTGAACCCTCACGGGGAGCGTTAGTCTGTTGCCCGTTGTCAGGGACAGCCGCGCCGTCCCTCTCGAAAAAGCGAGTGTTGAACGCCGATGCCACTCCTGAGTGGCGCTCTTGAAAGGTGCCCGACAGAGCGATACCCACGGTGTCGTCGAAAAAGGTGTGTGACGCAAAAGCGGAGACCTCAGGGGTAACCTCGTCGCCCGCATAGGTGCTCTCATCATAAACGCCCTTGGCGCTAAAACTAAATTGCGGGCCCGGCTTATCGAGCGGCTTTGCGGTCAAAACATTGATGGTCGCACCGATACCGCCCGACGGGATGTTTGCCCTAGAGGTCTTGTAGATCTCAACGCCAGACACGCTCTCTGAGGCAATGTCCTGAAAATCGAAGGAGCGGCCGAGTCCACTATGGGTTGGCATCTGGCGGCCGTTGAGAGTTACCAAATTAAAATCTGCGCCGAACCCTCTCACAGTCACGGTCGTGCCCTCGCCGCGCTGCCGGTCGATTGCTACACCGGTGACACGCTGTAGTGCTTCCGCAAGGTTCGTGTCTGGAAAGTCACCGATATCCTCTGCGGTAATGGCGTCGACTACCCCTTGCGAGTCGCGTTTTGTATCCATGGCGCGCTTCAAGCTTGAGCGAATGCCCTTTACGAGCACTTCCTCCAATACCGGTTCGTCTGTAACGGTTTCTTGAGCCGTTAACGAAGTCGATATGGCAACTCCGACCGCCAACGAGACGGCCTGAGTGAGTCTGTTTTTAGCAAAAGTCCGCGCGTACATGAATCACAGGCCCCTGAAATGGTTTTGTTAGTTTATTAGCGGTATAACATCCCACGCGCAAGCGCGTTAGTGAATGGCGTTTCGACAAAAGGGGTGATGAGTGCGTTGAATCGGATCAGGGTGCTTGAAAAGGCGGATGGACGCGCCCCCATTGAAGTCGATCTCTCATCGAGATCGGCGCTGAAGGCTGCTGTACAAGTGCCTATTTGCGGCAATGCCTCCAGTTGTTCTCTATCAGTTATTGCCACGTTGACCACATGCTCGCCGGGCCTTATTCCCATGTGTGTGCGCTCCCGTTTAACTTGGGTAAAACCCTGATGATCGCTTTTCAATTGAGCGACAGTGCCCACTCCTTTTATTCTGGGAAGAACGCGGGCTTGCACGATTGCAGGCCCTCACCCGTATTGCCCGCAGTCACAATGCAATGCCCAGGACGTGCCCGCCGTCGAGCGAGATGCAAAGTCAGGAATGGAAGATGATAAGCAAATGTTCTAGCAGGATAAAGTTAGCTGTCCGATCGGGTTTAATTTGTGTCTCGCTGCCCCTTGTGCTGTTCTCCTGCTCCGATTCCGCAGATAGAGAGATTACTGAGCTGGTCAAAGTGCGATTGGCCGGCATGACCCTTGAGCAAAAAGTTGCCCAGATGATTCAAGGGGAGATCAAGCACGTCACGCCCGATCATGTCAGAAAGTATGGCCTCGGTAGCGTACTGAATGGCGGTGGCTCATTCCCCGACGACGACAAATATGCCTCAGTGGCGCAATGGCTGGCCCTTGCCGACGAATATTACGACGCTTCCGTGGATCGATCTCAGGGTAGCGCTGGAATTCCCATTATTTGGGGAACCGACGCGGTCCACGGCCACAACAATGTGATTGGCGCAACCTTGTTTCCCCATAACGTGGCGCTTGGGGCGGTGAGGGATCCCGAGTTGATAGGTCGTATTGGGACTGCAACGGCGCGAGAGGTCAGGGCCACCGCTATTGATTGGATGTTCGCACCTACTATCGCGGTGGCGACAGATCTGAGATGGGGTAGGGCATACGAATCATTCAGTTCAGACCCTGACGTGGTTGAAAGCTACGCTGGGGCTTATGTGTCCGCGGTTCAAGCAGAGGGCGTTATTGCTACGGCCAAACATTATATTGGCGATGGCGGTACCCGTCGTGGCACCGACCAAGGCAATACCAGCATGCCCCTAGATACATTACTGTCGCGCCATGGCAGGGGCTACGTCACGGCGATTGCTGCCGATGTCAAAACGGTGATGGCTTCTTTCAACAGCTGGAATGGCGATAAGATCCACGGCAATCGTGAGTTATTGACTGATGTTCTGCGGGGTCAGCTGGGTTTTGAGGGCGTTGTCGTCAGTGACTGGAATGGTATCGGTCAGGTTGCCGGTTGCGAAGACGACCGCTGTGCAAAAGCGATCAATGCGGGTATCGACATGATCATGGTGCCTGAGGAGTGGGAATCGATGCTTCACACCACCGTCGCTCAGGTAGAGGCCGGAGAAATTTCGTTGGGTCGCATTGACGAAGCCGTGTCACGGATTCTCAAAGTGAAATATGAAATGGGGTTGATGTCCCGCGGAAGACCTTCTCTGGGTGCGGGGCAACTCGAGGGCGTGATTGGAGCACCGGAGCACCGGGCGCTCGCGAGAGAAGCGGTACGCCGATCATTAGTCCTGCTGAAAAACAACAACGGGTTGCTGCCGCTGAATCCTGCAGGCACTTATGCCATTTTCGGAGAAGGCGCTGACAACATCGGCATGCAGTCGGGCGGTTGGACGATCACTTGGCAGGGCACGGGCAATACGAATGAAGATTTTCCCGGCGCAACTTCTATACAGACCGGAATTGAGAAGGCGGTGGCTGCTGCCGGTGGCAAGGTGGTCGCTGCTGCGAGCGAGAATGAACAACTCGATGCAGCGATTATTGTCTTCGGTGAGCAGCCGTACGCAGAAACACAGGGCGATATTGATTCTCTCGCGTGGCAGCAGCGCAACAAACGTGATTTGAAGCTTATTGAACAGTTCACTGACCGAGGCATACCGGTGGTGTCGATATTTCTCACCGGGAGACCACTTTGGGTCAATGCCGAGTTGAATGCTTCAGATGCTTTTGTGGTGGCGTGGCTTCCCGGTTCAGAGGGGGCTGGGGTGGCTGACGTACTGATTGCAGGCGCCAATGGGGCGCCCCGTTATGAATTTGAGGGAAGCCTTCCAATGTCCTGGCCGGCAACTGATCTTCACGCCAGCGTAGCCGATGATCCTGTGGACGATGTGCTGTTCCCGATTAACTTCGGCCTGCAGTCCAGCGATAGAGTGGATTGGGTGGCGTTGAGTGAACAGCCCATTGGCGAGGGCGGCAGTATTGATCAGGTGGTCTTTGGCAGAGGTGTGCGAGATCCCTGGCAGTTATATGTGGGGGATGAGGGCGACTGGTCCCTAGCGGTAGGGCCCCGTGGGGGAAAGAGCACTTACGGTGAATTGCAGCTATCGGTGATTGACCGCCATGTGCAGGAGGACGCGCGGCGCGCGGATTTCTCGGGCACTGGAGAGCGCCTCAGCCAACTTTATTTTCAGTACGACGAAGCGGTAGACATGACTGATCTGGAGTCCATTGGGGGTGTTCTGACGATGGAGTTGCGTCTGCATACGCCACCGTCGGCCTCGGTTTTACTCAGAATGGATTGCGGCTGGCCTTGCTCAGGCGCGGTGGATGTGACTCCGGTCCTCAAAACCATGGACTCTGGAGAGTGGCAGACGATATCGGTGCCGGTAGCGTGCTTTGCCCGTCGTGGCGTCGATTTGAGTCAGGTTAATACGCCTTTTCTCATCGCGACCCGCGGTGCCCTGTCGGTGGATATCGCTGAGATCGCGATACGGCAGTCGCCGGTAGAAGATTCAGTCTTTGATTGTGACGAACTTGTCTCCAATCCTTGATAGTGGTGTATCGTCTGACGGGTAGTAGCTAAGTCCAAACAAAGAATATAACGAAAACGATCTGGAGACCCCATGCTCGCAACAATGGATATGGTTATCGTCGCCGTCTACGCGGTGGCGTTGTTTGTGGTCGCGCAGTGGGTCTCCCGTGAGCAGGCGGGCCATGAAAAGGGCGCCGAAGATTACTTTTTGGCGGGAAAATCTCTGCCGTGGTGGGCGATCGGTGCGTCTCTGATTGCTGCCAACATCTCTGCCGAGCAAATTATCGGCATGTCTGGGTCGGGCTATGCGATCGGGCTAGCCATTGCCTCCTACGAGTGGATGGCGGCTTTTACACTGCTGCTGGTAGGGAAATACTTGCTACCTATATTCTTGGAGACGGGGATCTACACCATGCCCCAGTTCCTTGCCCAGCGCTATGATAACCGCGTGAAAACGGTGATGGCGCTCTTTTGGCTGGGGGTATACACCTTCGTCAACCTCACCTCTATTTTGTGGTTGGGTGCACTGGCAATTAATACCGTCGCGGGTGTCGATTTGGCGGTGGGTCTTGTTGCGCTTGGTACGTTTGCAATTGCCTACTCGCTTTACGGAGGCCTCAGGGCCGTCGCGCTGACGGACATCATTCAAGTTGTGCTGCTAGTGCTCGGTGGATTGCTCATCGCGTGGATTTTGCTGGATCAAGTCGCGGGTGGTGCTGGTCCGATAGCCGGCTTCTCCGTTTTGACTACTCAGGCACCCGAGAAATTCCATATGATTCTGCAACAGGGGCATCCCCACTATATGAGCTTGCCCGGCCTCTCTGTGCTCGTCGGTGGCATGTGGATCATGAACATCTCGTATTGGGGCTTTAACCAGTACATTATTCAGCGGGCGCTGGGTGCTAAAAGTGTTGACGAGGCGCAGAAGGGAATCGCCTTTGCTGCCTTCCTAAAATTATTGATGCCTGTGATCGTCGTGTTACCGGGTATTGCAATGTTTGTGTTGAATACTGACCTTGCCTCGCCCGATCAAGCGTATCCCTCCGCCATGACCCTACTTCCTGTCGGTATTAAGGGTTTGGTATTTGCAGCGCTGTTGGCGGCTATCGTCTCGTCTCTAGCGTCAATGTGTAACAGCATCTCCACTATCTTCACGGTAGATGTGGCACCCATGTTGGGGCTCGGGGCAGATGACGGCACGTCAGGGGTTCGCATGGGTCGTATTGTTGCAGTATGTGCTATGGGCATTGCCATGATTGCCGCCAAGCCGTTACTCGGTAACTTCGAGCAGGCGTTTCAATACATTCAGGAGTTCACCGGGTTTTTCACGCCGGGAATTGTCGCTATCTTCATGCTGGGGTT
This sequence comes from Flammeovirgaceae bacterium, assembly GCA_002691385.1. GTDB lineage: Bacteria > Bacteroidota > Bacteroidia > Cytophagales > Cyclobacteriaceae > UBA4465. The sequence continues at coordinate 20,337 of NZHT01000015.1, forward strand.
GTTCTGGTCGCGCACCACTGCAACCGCGGCGTTGCTGGCGGCGATTGCATCTGCGGTATTGTCGTTACTGTTTAAGCTTTACTTGCCAGAATTACCGTTTATGGATCGAGTGGGATTGGTGTTTCTGCTCTGCACTGGCATCGGTGTCTTGTGGTCTATTGCTCGCCCCACATCTCAGCCCGGGTTCGTTGATCCATCAGGCGTTAGTTTTTCTACCAGTCAAACTTTCAATATCAGTGCGGTGGTGGTAACTCTAATATTAGTATTTTTCTATGCGGTTTGGTGGTGACCATGCAAGTAACGGTCCCCTTTTTGAGTGCCGCAGTTCTTGACCTTTGTAAGCGCTGTACCTAAGCTTCGCGCCTCCGCCCGTAGCTCAGCTGGATAGAGCACCAGGCTTCGAACCTGGGTGTCGGGAGTTCGAATCTCTCCGGGCGGGCCAATCTTCCTTCATATCGCAATGTTTTAACCGAACCTATTGATAGCTAGAGCTCTGCCATTTGGTACGCAACAACCTTTGGCATCCGCGTCTCTGCGCTGCGTCCAACCTCCTTGAAACCAAAGCGAGCATGAAATGCATGCGATGCAGGATTAGGCGGCGACACGTTGATTTCACAACACAGAGCGGAACAGCCTCGACGCGTTGCGAATTCAATCAGATCACAGTAAAGCGCACGTCCAACGCCGCGGCCAGCATGAGCTTGGTCGATCACGATACGATCGACATAAAGGAAACTAGCGTACCGCTCTACAAACCACCGAAAGTGGCCGCCGTCGTAATCTGACGAATCACTCATCACTAGCAGAAACCCAACGACTTGATCCCCCTCAACCGCAACTCTGTGATAGTCCGACCAGAAATTCAGTTGAGTAATCCTCGCTATATCTATCGGGCTGGTTTTTTCTTCCTCACTCGCGTTGATGTTGATGATGCATTGAAAGTCACTGACCTTTGCCTCGCGGA
>NZHT01000016.1 GCA_002691385.1 Flammeovirgaceae bacterium
GACCGGATAATTAAAATCGTTAAAAAGTCTTTTCAAACGCCAAAATCCAGATCGACTTCCATACTCGTAGATCGATTCCATGGTCATATGTCTATCTGGAAATGGTTTTGCATCGAAAATCTCGGACAAAAAAGTTTCGGAGTGTGAATCACCATGCAACACACTATTTTCAGCGCCTTCCTCGTAGTTAATTACGAATTGCAAGGCTAATCTTGCCTTATTGGGCCATCGCGGATCTGGAGGCGCTGATCCAAATCCAACCATGTTGCGGGGATAACAGTCATCTACCTCGAGATTCATTGCGCCCAATTCCTTAGATTCACTACTGCGTTTCACTTAAAAAACGATAAATATATCTGACATAAATGGCATGAAATCCTCTCGCTATCTCGAACTTCTCACCACTCTTCAAATTCACGGCAGGAATAAAACTCACCACCGAAAAAGTTTTGTAAGTCATATGAGATCTACACCAATTTTAACCTTGAAGATTACTAGGGTTGTTATCGACATCTAACTCTTAGCACGCTTATGGTTATAGTTTGGCTTATTTTGAAAACCTGATCTTATCATCATTTTCCAATATATTGAGGTATCTGAGGATCCAATCGATTGGTTGGGAATAGTCAGCTAGACCCACCAAGAGTATCGCTATTAAAGTATACTCAGACCTACTGCCCACAAACACACGTCACCTAATTTAGGCAGACTTAGTTTGAAACTCGTCGAAATTAGCCCATGTGCCATGGAAGCCTAGCGGAACGCACTGCGTAAGGCAGACTTCCGCGAGTGGTCGGTCTTCGATATTTTGCGCATCCAAAATCAACACTCGGGACTGAAGAGTAGAAATATCCGTCACAAACGACACAACGTAACCATCATCTTCGCATGAAGCATGGCTTCGTGGGGCGAAGGCAGGTTCAGATCCGAAAACATTTTTCTCAAAATGATGCCGCTTATATGAACCGTCATTCAAATCATACTTTAAAATACCATCAAATAATTGAGTTTCAGTATTCGGAATCGCACCATGATAGGAATAACGCGAAGGACTCCCAGTAAACCCTAAATTAACCACTGGAAACTCGCTGATTGCATCATCAATTTGCTCTTCCTTTCCGGCACCAGTCTTTAAATTCATAGTCCACTTTGTCACTACAGCACGTAGCGCTAAGACATTAACCATAGGCGCATATGGCCCATATTCAAGCGGCAATTGCCGGCCATTTTCTATCATCTTACAACAGTACAAAACAATATTGTCCCCCTCTTCCCAAGCATTAATCACGTGGTAGATATAGCACCCTGGGAACTCAAACCATCTGATCTGTTTACCGTCAGCGTTGCGTGGCAACACCCCAAAACGCGTCGGTAGTTCACTATCCGCATGGATGGACCAGATTTTCTTGCGTAAACCTTGTTCAGTGAAAACGACCGGCAAATCCATCAAAATGGCATAATTTTTAGTGATCGCCATATCATGAGGCAAACGAGGACCGGGCAATTCGATTTGCGTAAAGTGGCTCAAGTTATTACTTCCGTCGATTACACCAAAACTGTACCAGGGGTCATACAAGCCATAGTCAAAAAACAGAAATTCCCCGGTTTGCATATCGACTTTAGAGTGGGCAGATACGTTATTTGGTAATTTGCCGCCAAAATCATCCTCCCGCAGCGTCGTAAGCGTTTTTGCATCGAGGCGCACCGGTTTCCCACTGATGTACCAAAGCGCCATCAATTCGCCATTGTGCATCAGAATATCAGTATTTGCAGTGTTCTTGTAAACCGTCGAACTACCATCAGGCTGCGCTGGAGAAAAAATTCCAGATTTTTGTAACGTCCCTGCACTATCCGCTAAAAAGTCGCTAGACTGGATATAACGATTGCGGTAGCTCGCCCCTCCATCCTCGAAATAAATTGCATGAAGCATCCCGTCACCATCGAACCAATGGTGCATGCCTGAAGGCGCTTTTTTGGGATTCGGACCATTTCTATAATAGGCACCTGCAAAATCTTTGGGTATCTCCCCTATGACCTTAAGCTTGTTGACGGAAACTTCTTCATAAATAGGAGCATATGGTCCTTGAAGATAGGGGTTAAGCAAATTAAGGTCGGAAATGTTCTGGGTCATAGGCGGCTCTCCTTTATGATCCCTAGGGTCCTGAAATCGCTATATCATACTCATATAGTAATTGGGAAATGATCTCAGCTAAAGGCTGAATTTTTTTTACGGCACCGACGCCATGACCAGCCGACCATACGTCACGCCATGCCTTGATCTGATTCTGCGAATCTGACAAGTCAATGCGCCTCCCGTTCTCTATGTTATCGGGATTCAATCCCATTTTTTGTAGCGACTTACGCAGATAATAAGCCTTAGCGCCAGTGACCTGATCAGTAAGAATCAAATCTTCAAAAGAAGCCTCCACGACCATCCGTTTGTATTCTTCACTGGCGGTGCTCTCGGTTGTCGCGATAAACCGGGTACCCATGTAGCAGAGGTCAGCACCGGCAACTTGTGCAGCCCGCACAGAGCTTCCAGTGCTCATGCCGCCCGCCAAAATGATTAATCCGTCAAAAAACTCTCTTACTTCTCCAACAAAAGATAACCCAGCTATCTGCCCGGTGTGGCCACCAGCGCCGGCTGCGATCAGCACCAGGCCGTCGACCCCTTTTTTAACCGCCTTACGCGCATATTCAAGCGAGTTAACGTCAGCGATCACAATTCCACCGTAGCCATGCACAATATCAATTACTGGTTCAGGCCCCCCCAGTGCGGTTATTACAAACTTAGGTTTGTGGTTCTTTATTAAAGCGATTTCATCTTCAAGTCGGTCATAAGTTCGGTGGGTAGTTACATTTACTGCATAGGGGGCTGCTGAAGCGACTCCTTTCAATTCACTATCGATATCATCTAACCAAGCATCAAGAATGGAAATATCTAGAGCATTAGGAAAAGGAAAAGATCCCACGACGCCAGACAAACAACTCGCCTTGACTAAGTCAGGGCCAGATACCAGAAACATGGGTGCAACGACGAGTGGTAAACGCAAGTCGGCGAGAAGTCTCGACTTCATACTTGTCACTATGATGTAGACCTCTTTACTGAAAATCCATACTAATCATTGCATGCCATTTTAGCAATGGATACGATAAGAATTTGGAGGTATCGTTATGACTGATAGGGTATATATTCTGGGGGGCGCCCAAACAGATTTCTCGGAAAATTATAGTCGTTCAAATAAGGTTCTTTTTGACCTTTTTCAAGAGTCAGTGATCAACGGAATGAACGATGCCAAGGTAGAAGCACCAGATATTGATGTCGGTCATGTAGGTAATTTTGTAGCGGAGCTTTTTACTGGGCAAGGCATGCTAGGAGGTTACTTCGGCCATGTTGATGAAGGATTTTATGGCATGCCTAGTTCACGTCACGAAGGCGCTTGCGCCTCGGGATCGCTTGCAATATTGGCCGCGATGGCAGATCTTGAGAGCGGCCGCTACGAGACAGCGTGCGTGACAGGTCTGGAATTAATGCGAAATGTTAGTGGTGAAATTGCCGCACAAAATTTAGGGGCTGCCGCCTGGGTTGGACAAGAGGGTGAAAGTGCCCGTTATCTATGGCCAGCAATGTTTTCGGATTTATGTGATGTATATGAAGAACGCTTTGGTCTGAACTATGAGCACCTTGCCGAAATTTCTAAAATTAATTTTGCAAATGCAAGAAAAAACCCCAATGCTCATACACGCAGATGGGAATTTAGTGATGAGAGTTTTACGCAGGATGACCGACACAATCCTGTAATAGAAGGATGGATGCGGAAACAAGACTGTGGGCAAGTAACCGATGGGGCTGCAACGGTAATTCTAGCAACCGGTGATCGAGCCAAAAAACATTGTAGAATGCACGGTTTTTCCATTGAAGACTTACCTTACATAAAGGGTTGGGGACACTCGACAGCACCCATGCTAATGTCTACCAAAATGAAAAAAAGCCATGGTGGCGGCTATGTATTTCCGCTAACACGCAAAGCAATAACTGATGCTTACCGAAGAGCTAATATAAGCGGGCCAGAGGCCCTAGATGCCATTGAGACACATGATTGTTTCTCAATTACTGAGTACATGGCCATCGAGCACTTTGGTATTACTCAACCGGGCGAAGCCTGGAAAGCGATCGAGGAAGAAAAAATCACAATGAACGGCGCATTACCCATTAATCCTTCGGGTGGATTAATCGGCCAAGGCCACCCTGTCGGCGCAACAGGAGTAAGGATGGTTCTTGATAGTGCTCGGCAAACCATGCAACGGGCCGGAGATATGCAGGTGGCTGACGCCAGAACTGTCGCAACCTATAACGTAGGAGGTTCGGGCACCACTAACGTGTCTTTCATCATATCGACAGAATGAAAATCGTCGAACCATTTATTTTTGATGCGCTTAGAACACCCAGAGGGCTCGGCCGTTCTGCTACAGTAGACAAACCTGGAGGGAGTCTTTCATCTTGCGCACCTCATGAGTTAATAGTGGATCTAACAGAAGCACTCGATCAACGCAATCCCGGTCTGTTGAAAAATATCTCATCGTTGACTCTTGGCTGTGTGGGGCAAGTTGCAGCGCAAGGAGGCCATTTAGCTCTGGTCAGCAGATTGGCTTCAAATATTCCTAATCATGTCCCAGTGAAGACCCTAAACAATTATTGTGTGTCTGGGTTGACCGCAGTGAATGATGCTGCTACTGCTACAAAAACGAACAGAGACGGACTTCATCTCGCCGGTGGTGTCGAGAGCCTTTCATCCGTAGGATTCTTGGCAGACCAGGCGACTTATTATTCCGATCCAAAATTAAGTGCGTCGTTAAATTGGGCTCCCCCCATTATGGGTGCGGAACTGATAGCTACAATCGAAGGATTTTCAAAACAAGATCTCGATGAAATTACCTTGCGATCACATCTTAATGCAGAAAAAGCTTGGCAAAATGGCTTTTATAACAGCAGCGTTATGCCTGTAAAAGACAAGACAGGAAAGATTCTACTAAAACGAGATGAACTTATAAGAGGATGCTTAACAGCAGAAAAACTAGCTGAGATTCCGCCAGCTTTTGCCAAGCAAGGAGAATCGGGTTTTGACCAGATGATGCTAGCCATACACCCTCAACTTGACGCTATCCAACACCTTCATTCGATTGCCAATTGTCCGGGGATGGCAGATGGTGCTGCCCTAGTGGTGATCGGAACAGAAGCCTCTGGTAACTTAGCGGGACTCGAACCAAAAGCAAAAATTATTGCAACAGCAGAGACTGCAGGGGATCCCATCCTTCAATTGGCGGCGGGGTTAGATGCTATAGAACTCCTATTAAAACAAACAAGCCTATCGATCCACGACTTTGACAGAATAGAATTTATGGAAGCCTTTGCAGCACCCACCGTAAAATTTCTTCGGCGTTATAACCCAGACGCCGACAAAGTGAACACCAATGGAGGCCATATTGCTATGGGTCACCCCATGGGTGCCACAGGGGCAATCCTCCTGACCACTCTAGTACACGAACTAAAACGCATTGACGGTACATTAGGCTTGGTGGTCGCTCAAGCGGGTGGCGGCATCGGATCGGCTATGATTATTGAGAGGGTATAATTTTATGTTCGACGAAAAACATCGAGAAGTGTTCAAGTATGCAATTACGGCTTCTGTGATAAAAAGCCACCACAATCCGTTTAATCGTGTCTCCGAGTCGATTCCTCCATCCTGAAGGCGCCCATTAGCCGGCCCAGAGACTTTCGAAAGTCAACTGAATATCGGGCTTTAAACTGAATGAGTCTGGTGAGATAGACAGAACAGATTTTGACGCATCTCCCTATACACAAGAACCGCTAGTATTGATTATCCAAAATCTGGTAGTAACAAGCTCGTATTAACTGCAAAAAAAGTGGGACAAAGCAGTAGTAAAATCTGTACAAAGGAACGGGTCTACATAGGTTTATAGGTCGGAAATTACAACCTTTTTTTGCAGCTCTCCACGATCCACCTTGTTCATCGCATTTCTAGGCAGAGAGTCAATAATCTGAAGCCTCTCAGGCCACTTGAACTTGGCAACCCCCAGATCTTGCATAAAGTCTTTGAGTTGATCAAGCGATAGGGCTTTGCCAACTTTCAGCGATACGAAGGCACAGATCTTTTCGCCAAGCACATCATCTGGGTAACTCGCTACAGCGCCTTCAGCAATGGAATCATGGCGGTTCAACAATTCATCCAATTCTTCAGGCGATATATTCACTCCTCCTCGCAGAATAAGCGACTTTCTTCGACCAACGAAACGGTAATATTGATTCCGATCACCAACAATCTCGAACAGATCACCAGAACGAAAGTAGCCATCTGAGGAAAAGGCTTCGCTATTATCCCCTGGCGAATTATAATATCCGTCAAACACAGTGGGGCCTTGCAATAGGCACTCACCAATACTCCCTTGCTCTATTATTTCCTGTCCTGTTTCTATATCAATTAATTTAGTACGAATTTGGGCAGAAATCCTATTATCCCAATGAAATTCGGACCTCCCAAAACGAGGAAAAAAGCTAGCCCGTTCAATTGAATCAGGTACGTCGATAGGGTCGGATAGCAGACTCATTCCCTCATTCGAACCAAAAATGTTTATCACCTCAACACCAAACTCCGACTTGAATCCTGAGATCATCGCAGGTGTAAGCGGTGCGCTACCGGAACCAACTATAGCAAGACAAGATAAGTCGTAATTGTCTTTAATTTGCTCTTTCGTATGGAGTAACTGCGTCAAAACGGCTGGAGGAAAGACAGTATAATGCACCTTCTCGTCTTGGATTTGTGACAACAAGAGTCGGGCATCGAAGGGCTGATGAAGAATCATTTTGGCGCCCAGCCTAAGCCAATAGAAGAGGAATCCGCCAATTGCGGCCATATTTATAAAGGGAAAAGGATTCAGCATTGTGGCTCCAACATCTAATCTGATGGCATCCTCACTGGCTAGCGTTGAAGACAACCAGTGATTGTAACTCCGGGGCACTCCCTTTGAGCGACCTGTGGTACCCGAAGTCCAGCAGATCGTGAAGATATCGTTGGCATTAGTGTCTATGTTTTGTAGATAACGCTCAAAACTTGACCGGTCAGTCGTATCCTTTTCAATCCAACTTACCCCATCGATGATCAATCTCGTGCACTGTTTTCGAAAGCACTCCGATTGTATCCCACCGAAAATTTCGCCCCTGAACTCGGTGAACGCTAGATAAGCGTCAGGTGAGATAACCTCATCAATGTGCGCCAATTCAAATTGGCCATATTGCATAGCAACTGGACTGATGATAATTCCTAATTTACTTGCCGCAAAGTAGGTTAAAACTATTTCTACCACATTGGGCATTTGGACTACGATCTTCTCACCCTGCCTTAAACCCGATTCGTAGAATAGGTGGGCTAAATCATCGGAAAGCTTATCTATATCACCGAAAGTCAATCTTTTGGCCTGACCGCCAACCAGGTGCTCCCTATTGGGGGGGTCAATCAGAGCCTCTTGATCGGGGGTTTTTTCAAGGGCTTGAAGGAGTAAAGATGTTAATGTGTCATCACCCCACCAACCGAGTTCTTGATAACGCTTAATTTTATCTTGCGGTGTTGTTTGCAAAACGCCTCCATCTTCCCGTCAGTGGCATTGATTTATGATGCTGGCTTGATACATAACAGATCAACGATAATTGATCTAAGACCACTCTAATCTATAAGGCTCTCCTTTCAGACCCTTTTTCTGTATGAAACGAATATAGAAATTCGAGACTTTGAATAGCAAATTAATACTCGTTAATTACTTACCAAAACACTTGGGCTAGCAAAATTCTAGTTTTGCATTTATTTTTGTCGCAATTGGAGCTTAGAGCATACCTCAAAATTTCAACCGACAACCAGCTATAATCAATAAGATGAAGTTACAGACGTAACAAAAAGTACTCAAGTCTCTC
>NZHT01000017.1 GCA_002691385.1 Flammeovirgaceae bacterium
ATCCTATAGCAAGAGACAGAATCTCCTTCTGCTTCAATTTCTGAAATATATCCTGCCTCAATAACATATCCACAACTACATTTCTCTTGAAAATCATCACTTCCACCACCCCTATTCTCCCACAATAATCCAACCCAGTCACAGCTACAAAACAATACAAGTGAACAAAGAATACTTAAGAAGAGGAGGTTTTTGAAGTGTTTCATGATGGTTGATCTAATGAAAGCTGAAATAAATGAATTCCAATGTCATCCTCAAAAAAAAATCTCTTTAAGAGGTCTTTTTTATATAATTATTGGATCAACTTATTCAATATCTTTTTTGACAATCACCTTAATCTCTTGTTTCCCTCCAGATAGCAAGGTGTCTATTTCAATTTCAATATTACCATCCTCACCCATGACTATCCCTCCGTCGGATTCAAACATCATTATATCCGATCCCTTCATATGCTCCATATGAAGACCACCGGGACCGTTCATCATTCTAAGACTTTGATTGGTGTTTTGGACACCTAGCAAATAACCTAATAGACCAAACACTATGGCAGTAATTGTTATTAGAAACCAATTTTTATTTAAATATTTCATTATTTATGATGTTTTTTTTTGAATAAATTTTAAATCACGATGTGTAAATGTATTTTAATTTGTGAGAGTCAAACCACCCTTTAACATAGTTTAACATCAATTTTGGCAAAAATATATCTATTCCTATTGCAGCTCTTTTGAATTGATATGCATCATGACAAAGACATCTTTTTGTTCTTGTAAACTTTTTGATTTAGGAGTTGATGTCCTTAATCTGTCAAGCTCTATTTCCGAAAGGTAAAATATTGATTGGTATGGAGAGGAATTGTTTGATGAAGAGTCGATTGTAAATGATACTTCTAATGAAGATTTGATACTATCTAATTAAATTATATTCAGATAATGAATAATTTTGTGTTATGAATTTTTTTAAAATAATTTTGATTGGATTAATACCGATCTTAATTACAATTGTGGGGGTTTTTGCTATGATTTCTGGAGAAACTGACGACTCACCAGGTTTAATGCTAATAGGGTTAATCATTATTATTTATGCATCTTATATAAACATAAGGAGAATCGGATATCGCTGATATAATACTATCAAAAAAATATATTTAAGTCAAAAACAAAAACCGACCTAGTCTCCCCAAAAAAGCAATAGCACCTGTTATAATTTTTTATATTGATCTTGATTGGTATTGGCAATAAAGATATAAAAAAAAAACTCCTAGAGTCACCACACCTCAGAAAGAGCTGCGACATAGATGATCCTGAGTGTGAGGCTTGTGGTTCATAAAAAAGAGGTATCTTTAAATAATTTTTCAAAACAAATTAAAACCAATATGAAACAAATTATAGCCACTCTTACAACACTCTTTATGTTCTCAATAATTCAGGCTTCACCTAGTGATGATTCATTAAATCTTAGCGAAACTGCTGTTTTAACTGACCTAGAGCTAAATGAAGGAATGTCTTTTGTCGCATCGAAAGAGATGCCAAGGAAGAAAAAAGCATCAAGATCAGGTAAAAGAAGTAGGAAAATTAGAAAATAAGTCAATAGATAAGCTAAGATTCTAAGTGTAGATATTTAAAATAACCTCATAAAAAACTCCTAGAGTCACCACACCCTAGGAGTTTTATACACAAATTCAACAGTCTTGACCAATAGTTCTTGTCGAATATGATATTATGGATACTGCTTTCATGCTCTTATTTAAAACCAACGAGTCTTCACCTCAACACCTCATGAAATACCTTCCTCTCTAACACTTCAAAATAAGCCTCAAACTCTTCCAATATCACCTCTTTAGAGAAACACTCACAAGTACTATTAATCTCCTTTAGAACGGCTGTATGCATGCCAGATTTAAGTACTCCAACTCTGTAATAATCCTTAGCCTTATCACTTACTTTTAGCTTACCATGCGCTCGCTTTTGGTGTGTTCCTTTGATTAGGATAAAGTCATGATCTCCTCGCACGATAAAGTCTGAATCTTCTAGTTCTTCCAAAGCGAGAACAATAACATTACCATAGGGATTAAGACCCGTTCTACGCTCCAGTCCAATACCATTAGCGATGTCTGATTCATCTGCTTGAAGAAAGCCAGCAGTGCTGCAATGTGCTTCTAGGAAACAGTAGATTAGCTTGGCTTCTTTGGTTAGCTGTTTGAAGGTATGGTCATTCCATTTAAGGGTCTCTAATCTCATGTAATTTGTTTTTTACAAAGTTACAGAGGAGGTAGGGGACAGGTATTTTGTGAGGTTTTCAATTAGGGCAAAAAATATTTCCATCGGGTATCAAGTAACTCTTCCATTTAGATGGGAAATTCACTTTATAAGTATGTTTACGAAACCAATAAAGTAATTCTAATCTTAGATTGAATGCATACACCTTTAGCGGTAAGTTAAAAGCTGGCTAACTAAAATTTCAAGTAGACATTACTTATAAAACATTCCTTATAACATAGTCTTTGACTACTTTGTAGAAGGATGCGAAGTCTTGAATGTGTTGATTAATTTTATACCTTCGGATAAGAATAAATCACTGAAGGGGTAGAATTTTTTTAACTTTAGAATATAATATTAATTCAGAAAATTAATAATAAACATCATTTAAATAACTAGATCTCTATAAAATCTCTTGATAATTTCGAAATTGACAAAAGAATTAAGTTTTAATGTATAAATATAAGTCATAAGTAAAAAACACAATAGAATAAATGATATCAAATTCAAATCTTCATTTTTCAATCATAAAAGGAATAATAGATAATGGGTTTGCTCCAAATGTCGATGATCTCTCAATAATATTTAATGTCGACAAAAGTGAAGTACTCAGAGGACTAAACGATTTACAAGAATATCACGGAGTTGTGCTTCACCCAAATGGACCAAAAATATGGGTAATCCACCCTTTTTCATTGGCACCGACAAACTTTTATATTAAATCTGAAAAAGGAGAATGGTGGGGAAATTGTGCTTGGTGCTCTCTTGGAGTAGCAGCATTGCTTAAAGACGATTTGAAAATAACTACAACAATCGGAGCTGAAACCAAACAAATCGAAATCAATATTATTAATGGAGAAATTCAAGAAAAATATTATTTCATTCATTTTCCAATACCCATGAAAAATGCTTGGGATAATGTAATTTATACCTGTAGTAACATGCTGGTATTTGAAAGTGAAGAACAAATTGATGAATGGACTAAAAAGCATAATATCCCGAAAGGAGACATTCAATCTATTGAGAATATTTGGAACTTCTCTAAAAAGTGGTATGGAAACCACCTAAATCCTGAATGGACAAAATGGTCAATTGAAGAAGCGAAGGAAATGTTCAGAAAATTTCAGCTTAATCATGAGATTTGGAGTTTAGAGGACTCAAATGAAAGATTTTAAAATGAAAATCTGCTGCAAACAAAGTTTCTAGAAATAGCTATTAAATTCTCTGTAGGTACGTATCAGTTAATATCTTGTTTTTGAAAAGTCTAATCTCCTTATATTAAAGAAATGTATAAAAGGGTTCTAGACCATAGCGATGATGCAAAAGCTTCAATATTATTTGCAAAAGGGTTGATATTTTTTTGTTAAAACTAATAAAAAAAACCCTCAGTTTATTGAGAGTTTCTATTGTAACAAAATAAATGAGATTTAATCATTTTTAGGCATAACAACCGTGTTAATTACATGAATAACACCATTATCAGCAATAACATCTGTTGCAGTAATTTCGCTGTAATTATCATTCGTGTCTTTCAACCATATTTTTCCATCTTTTTGCATGACAGTAATTGCTTCACCATTTAATGCTGTTAATACCACCGAACCATTACCTTTTTCCAAAGCAGTAACAACATCAGTTGCTGCTAATTTGCCAGCGATAACATGATAGGTCAAAATATTGGCTAATGTGTTTTTGTTTTCCTCCTCTAACAAAGAACTTAAAGCTTTGGAATCAATTTTAGCGAAAGCATCATTAGTTGGGGCAAAAACAGTAAAAGGACCGTCGCCCTGCAAGGCACCGACCAGATCAGCAGCCTTCAATGCGGTCACTAAGGTTGAGAAATCTTTGTTGCTGACTGCAACATCCACTATCGTATTCGATACCGTCTTATTTGAGGGGTGTTCACCTTGAGCAATTACACTTACCGCAAAAGTAAAAGATAATATTGTTGTTAAAGAAACTGTTAATTTTTTCATGTTTTTTAAAAAATTGTGAAATTAAATATTTAAATCATACACATGACATTTTTATTTTATAAAGAGTTCACTTTGTGCTTAATATTGATACAGACTAAGTTTTGTAATTCTAATTTTGTTCAAGGTCAGCCATAGATGAATTGCTTATATCTTAAATTATCTCCTTCTGTTTCTTCTGTAGCATCTCTTGCTAGCTCATCTGCCATTGAACTTAATGTAAACAATGTTAATCCAGTGGTGATAATTTATGCATCAAATGGCAGTAAAAATATAACCAGTGGAGCGACAACAAATGATAATTCGTTATTAATGACATTTACTCTTGAAGGGTCTTCAGATAATCGCATTGATGTCAGTTCGCTCAGTGAAGGAGTGTATATTATTGAACTGGGAAACAGGAGTGGTTATTGCTTTTCAACTAGGTTGATCAAGGAGTAATTTGCGCAATTATGCTGAAAAGGAATTTTTTACTATTTTTTTGTTAATCCTTATTGGTCTAAATAACATCTATGCATCTCATATTAAAGGAGGCTATATAAGGGTTGATTAAGATCAGATCTTCAAATTGAAATAATTTTTTAAATAGGTACAAAAAGGAACAAATGTCTCGTATAAGCCTCTCTAGCACAGTCTCTTTCTCACTAAATAAAAATATAATTCTGTACTGATAAATCTTGAGATTTTACTCCACTATCCTTCAATAATACAATTTTTACTACTCCAGCACCCCATCCATTTTGAGCATTTATCATAGAAAAAAAACGGTGATGCAATCTCCTCCAATTAATGATTCTAATTCACCCTCTTTGAATAGTCCTTCATTCCCTTCGGAATCAATAAAATAAATTCCTTTAATTTTTATTTTAAGTTGATCTCCCTTTTTTACTTCTTGAGATTTTGAGATCTGTAATACAGGCCCACTTACTATTACCGATATTTTGCTTACCCCTTTACTCGCTGTAGTTGCTGTCCATTCTGATACTTGAAATTTCCTTCCTTTATATGCTGGATTTTCAGAGATCAATCTTGGTTCAATCCGTAATGTTACATTACTATCCCTAAAAATTCCCTCGTCAAAATTTCGTTCATGACCACCGCTATAAAGCTTTAATCTTAATGGCGATTTCTCATTTAATTTACCGAAATCAACTTGAGCTTTGGATATTTGAATGAGAGATAAAAAAATAATTAATAGGTAATATCTAAAAAGTCCATTAAGCATGATTTATAAATCCTTAATCATTATCAAACTCACATTCAGGGTCATCAGCAACCATCTCATTTAGTTCTTCTACTGTATAAGTAATTGGCGAATTACAATATGTGCTGGTACCAGTTGATCTTGTACATTTTACACACGTTTCACCTATGCTGTCTAGTTCATCTTCCAAACCGCAAGAAGCAAGTATTAAAAGTGAACAAATTAGGCTAAAACAAATTGAGTATTTAAGATTTTTCATAAGGTTATTTGGTTAGTAATAGTTATCGTTAAGATAACACAGAATATTAAAAAATAGAGGGTATTTGAAATGTTTCATGAATCTTGATTTTGGTTATTTAAAGCTACTTATGTTTTACACTTTCAGTGAATTCTTCACATACTATTATGATATCTCCTCAAATTTTGAGCTAGAAATAAATTGAACAAATTATTTAATATGCTTTTGCCTTTCCCCAATACTCATAACTTGCAATTTTCCATCCTGGAATAAACATTTGATCCATTTGATCCATTTTAAAACCGTTATTAATTATAATTTCTGGAATATCTCTATTAAGATGACACCCACCACCAAATGTGCTCCACATAGGGTCTAATCTATTTTGCCATTTTGCCACTTTTTTATCTGGTGCTTTTCCATGTTCACAGAATATAAAAATCCCTTTGGGATTTATTACTCTTCTTATTTCTTCCATTGCAGAATTATAATCTGGTATAGTGCATAAAGAATATGTTGACACTACACAATCAAAAAAATTATTCTCGAAAGGTAAGGATTCTGCGCCCGTCTTAATAAATTCAAATTGAAGTTTATCAAGTTTAAAATTATTTTTAAACCACATTTCCTCTGAAGGATCAATTCCTATAATTTCATCTACCTTATCGGTATTATAAAAGGGTAAATTTAAACCAGATCCCACCCCAATCTCAAGTACTCGACCATGAGCTAGAGGTATTACTTTTTCCCTCTGTTTCATTTTTGGTGACACTTTACAAGCAGAGTTTACTAGTGCAGGTAATAAAAATTTATTATAAAAATTCATGTTTATTTGATTTATAGTTAATGGTAATATTAATTATTTAATGCGAAAAAGTGATACTGATGAGCAGGAAAACATCAAAGCATTTAAAAATAGAATTACCACTGTTTGGGCAATGGACTTAGGTAACATTGATACTGAGATTATGGAGTTTTGGATGGAAAATAAAAAATACATTCAAAAAGATAAAGTGATGAAGCACATACTGTTTGAACGAATTCGGACCTGGATAACTATCAAAGGTCAACTTGAGGAGTATAACGATTTATTGTAGCAAAATGTAGCAACTCTAGAGAAAGCACTTAAGGATAAGGAGGACGAAACAGTGATCCTTTGATAAACCTATGAGATATAAGGATATGGTTTTACTGTTTGGAGGGATTATATTCGTTTTTGAGGGGTAAGATATTATTTTACTCCTGATCCCTACTTTTGCTGAAATTTAATTTATTTAGGTGTAATTAGGAATCTAAAATGAACCACTTTAAACAACTCCTCTTCTTAAGTATTCTTTGTTCACTTCTGGTGTTTACCAATTGTAATTGTGATTGTCAAGATTCAATAAATAATGCATTTAAATTGTTTTGCATAATAGAAGCATGTAACGATGATGCCAAAAACCGTACTTATATGACTGCACATAATAATAATGCTTGCCAATGTGGAGCGGTTCTTGAGTGGGGGTATGTTTCACAAGAGGAGGATTCTGTTTCTTGCTATAGTATGATGTCAAGATGGAGTGCTGATGTTTATGCTGTAATACAAAATGGTTGTACAGGAAATATTGAAACATTTTGTGGCACAGGGGAAGATACTCTAATTATTGCAGCATATGGAGCAACTACATTTTCACCTCCTGAGCCTGCCTGTACTGATAAGGAGTGGTGATGCCTACTTCTTATCCTTAAAATCATTTCTTCCAACATAGTCTTAACACTCTAGGTTTTTTATTATTATCGAGCTCTATAATATTGGAAAATAATAATTCCTTACTTTAGCCTCATGGCAAACAAAGCAATTGATTATTTAAGAAATAATAAATTAC
>NZHT01000018.1 GCA_002691385.1 Flammeovirgaceae bacterium
ACTAATTGTCTAAGATCATCAACCTCTTCCCTAAGCTCTTCCAAAGATAAACTATCGTCCATTATCAACACGCATCCCATCTGAGGGAATTCCCTCATGGGTAAAATCTCGATTTAGCCTATAAATACAAGAGGTTGTGAAAGGGTTTTGAAGCTATTTTTCACATGACAAGTAAAAAGTCACTAGTACTCGTCTTCCTCATAGTATTCGTAGTCTTCATCATCGTCATAGTACACGTCGTCTTCATTGCCTCTACGGCTCATTAGGAATCCTATGGCGGCAACGGCAATCGCCGCTATCGCGCCGATCATCATTATTGCACTGTCCGCAGAACCTTCATCCTCGGGAGGCGGCGGCACTACGCTTATTCCTCCGATCGCTATATCAGCGGCATTGAAATCAGACTCGTCGATAGACCCGTCGCCATCAATATCAGTTACGATGTAAAGATTCGGTTGTCCGGGAGACGTAGCTTCCCATCTGAATGTGACTCTAACGCTGGTTGCCTCCGCCTCTAGGGGGATCTCTAAGTTGGGTGTCTGGGCTGTGGTCAGCGATTCCTTCCACCTCTCAGAAGACTGGCCATTTTCATCTACCTCATACATTAACTCGTAGAGTCCCACCACCAAAGTTCCATCTCTCTTGCCAGTGTTTTCCCAGAAGGTCTCTATGGTCACTATCTCATTCATCAGAGGCGCGCTTGGCGACGATACCGCCCTCACATACCCTCCTAGGAACTCCATTATCCTCAATACGGGCGCTCTAGGGATAGATTCACTTCCAAGCCCGGATACTTCATTACCGGCCTTATCAGTGGACGTGATCCAGAAGGAAATCGAATCTCCTGCCTCTATTGCCATCCCATTTGCAGGAGTGAAATCTAGTCTTGACTGGTACACGTCAGACCATTCCGAAGAGGATGATCTGTCACCTTCTAGGATTAGCAATAACTCGCCACTATCCTCAGATCCCGTCACTGGAGAGTTGCCTCTCATGTAGACCCATGAGACCTGAAGTGGACCGTCTTGCATCCCTATCTGGTCATTCATTATGACTGTGACCTTGACATCGTCAACTAGGTCTGATTCGATGATAGTAAGTGACGAATCGGGATACTGGAGCTGATCAAATAGCGCGGTTGGCGCCCTACTATCGACAACTATTGAATACTCAGAATTCGTAGTTGATCCACCTAGTCCTGGAACATTCAACACTGTTAGAGAAACAGCCATTGTTGGATCTAGGGGGACTCTGTCAGGAAGGGTAACAGTAATCGTGAACGTAGAATCCTCGGCTAATTCTGTATCACTACTAACTTCCTGGGAACCATAGATAACAGTCGCTTCGACCCTGAGATCTTCTGGAATACTGTTTATGGGCATACCAGAGCCTGCGTAAAGTAAGGAGCCCGTTACCATGAATTCATCTCCCTGCCTGAGGAATAGATGGTTTTCAATCTGGTCCATCATAGGGGTAGTGAGGTCAGTCATTGAATCGGGAATCGCCAGGAATTGGTTGTCCAATTGCCAAGATAGCTCACCGATATTATTCTGATAGGCTACGGTATTCAGGTCATCCAGTATTGAGACACTGGGTTTGCAGGACACTTGCCCCTCTTCCCATACGTAGTCCCATGATATCTCGAAATCGATACTCAGCTCTGTGACTGTCGATGTTATCGGTTGAGACTGGACCGATAGTGGACTGATCATACTGTCAGGAGCGGCCCATAGATCTCCTCTTGATGGATCATAGGACATCTTTCCGACATTAGTGGGGCCATCCCCACATAGCATGATAGTGACATTGTCGAGAGTCTCAATCCCATTAGGTTCGTCTATCTGCATTGAGAATGTGTGCCTGTGGCCTGCCATTAGATATCCAAGCTCTGTATCTAAGGAATATCCCGAGGCTGGTATGCTGGTTGGCTCATCCGTTGCAACTATTACTGAAGCCCAAGAGTTTGATGCACCTGCGGCGCCTCCGGTTCCTCCCTCTTGGTAAGTCAGTCCTGCCCAATCGGTTCCCTCGATGTACATGTGCACTGGACTGTTGAAATCCTGGGCTGAAACATCGATTCCGATGAAGTTGACCTGTTGTTGACCGGTCATCCCGGAAGAGAGCGGAAGAGTTTGGCCGAGATATTCTGTTTCATCGGCGATTCCATCCATATTAGTATCGTCTGAAGTACCTCTCCAGTACTTCAGGGTGATAGATTCTCCTCTGGCCTCAGATTCGTCAACCGTGACATAAAGTGAGAGCGGTATGGTCGGATCCCAGACCTTTCCATGGGCGTCTTGTAGCCCAGTGGGGGTGTTTACCTGCAATGGACTTGCTACTGGCGCGGTAGAGTCGATAATTACAGTAGTCTGAGGAGGGGTTCCCGAAGTATCCTCGGCTCCGACCGTCGAGCCCGAGGGGCCGACAGTCAACAGCATGGGCGAGAGGGTTATTTCATTCTCCATAGAAGTTGATGAAAGCCAGTCAACGGTTGTTTCGAAAGAGCCATTCTGGCCCATCGTCATAGGGTACAGCGCACCTGACATGTTGAGTCCGACTAAGAAGTCTGTAGGCTGAGGTCTCGCATCAGAAGCATCTTGGAATCTAACAGTTCCAGATACATTGATGTCATTAGTCGATTTAACCGGGAACGGATAGAATGATGAGAACTGATTGGAAAGCAGCCTGCCATACTCGTCGCGTACCTCGAATGACTCTATTTGTAGATCATTCTCAACAGCCTTAGAGCTGCCTTGTCCGCTGAACGATACCGCTGGCCATACGAACTCACCATTCTCATCAAGAGCTGTAGATACCCACCTGATAGACTCGACGTCGTCCCAGTTCCAGTTGACGTCGAACATCCAGTTGACTACGACATCATCATAACCGTCTGAGTGAGTTTTTATCTCAACATAGGACTGTGAGACATTCAATGGTGCAACACTGCTTCCAGAAGTTTGGCTGATTGTAACTGGGTCGGTTCCTTGGCCCCAAAGTCCATCATTTCCATTTTCAGCTATGAAGGAAATAATTTGTCCGTCCGAAGCAGATCCAGTGAGCTCTATTGAATGTAACAATGAATTATCATTGAGATGGTGGTGAGCAGTTTCAATCTCATTGGTAACTCCGTCTGGGTACAGTGTGTTGGGCACTTGGAAATCCCTGTTTGTCATTATGTAGTCGAATACTAGCTCTCCAGCAACTGATATCGATCCAGTTGATGACGAAATGGTCACTGGAATAGCTATTTCTACAGGGGGCGGATCAGCTTGGGAAATTGTAGTGTGATAGTCCGCTATTGGAACGGATATATCCGACACATTCTCAAACATGGTATATCCGATAGCGAGTCCAGTCAGTGTAACTGTCTGACTCTGTGTGGTTGAAAGTGAAAATTCCACTACTCTCCAATCTCGGTCCGTAGCTGTGTCTGCCCATCCAGATGCCAGCGAGTTGATGGCGGATATCTGATACTGATTCATCTCAGAAGTGAACCTTTCAGTGGCGGAACCAGTTGAGAATGTGGCTCCCGCTATGCTAATATCAACTGGGGATTCGAATCCATTTGAGTCTGACACTAGTGAGATTAGTCCATCGTTCACACTTCCACTTGACGGGACGATAGCAAATACTGAAGAGGGAGTTGATCCTATTTGCATAGTAACTGACTTGGAGCCATCCGTGTAGCCAATATCAGATTGGCTCCCTAGTAATTTAGTCTGCCATGCATAGTGTCCCCTAGAAAGCTCATTGGGGAACGACCAGTCTAAGTTTCCATTGTCGGTGAAGTCTATCTCCACATTGGATGCTGGCTCTCCATATAGATGCGATATTTGCAGTCTATCGATATACCCGTTAGTAGGTAAAGTAACGTGTAAGGAGTACCCGGTTCTTGGAGTGGCAAACACTACTGAACCTCCTTTCGGAGAGCTCCCAATGGAAGTGCCCGATTCGTCTCTGACCTCAATTTGCACATTTACTGATGAGTTGCCTCCAAAGCTTAGCGCCTTGATTGGCCTGACAGAATGGATGTAGTCAGAAGAAATTGTACCTGAAATGTTTGTAGCATTAATCAGTCCGTCTACTAATTCGACATTTGTCATCTGCCAGCCGTTTAGTCCCATCATATCTGCGGTCAGAAGTCTGTTTCCTCCTACTCTGATGTATTCTATCATCGGTGTTGACAGTGGGTTTGTGGTATCCATATTTACGCCCAGTTTTACTACAGGATGAGTCTCCGAATCTACTCCTGCTAGACTAATCGGGAATTCCAGATTAGAATATCCGGGGATACTTATCCCCGATGTAGCGTCAAATAGGGTTCCCGTTAGAGTGTTGTTGGAATAGTCGTCTGTTGATCCATCGACCTCTATGATTCCCCTGTTGAATGCATTGTCCCCTGCTATGGAGAAGCTTTGGCTCATCCAAGTACCTGGTTGGCTGAAGTTGCCCATCTTGATTCCGACATTGTCGATATGCCAGCCTGAGTTTGCATCTGAGAACCTACCTCCAAATGCGAACTTGAACTGGACATCGTCACCCTTGTAAGGAGAGAGATCGACCTCGTAGGAACCCCAGTCGTCGCTATTGCAATGTACTCGTGTCCATATCTCTAAGCCATCGTTAACAGTGTATGTAGCACTGGCATAACTGTATTGTCTGTCTGTGTATGAAGGCATGTCCACGTGTTGCCACTGGCCGCCATTGACTTTCATCCATAGGGCACCACCGACGTATACGTAGTTCCCAGTACCATAGTCCATGCATGCTGACATATCGAACGCAAAGGATGACTCGCCTATTCCTGAAACAGTGTAGATTGGAGTTACTAGGCTTGATTGGTAGACTGCTTCAGTCGCACCATTCATTCCAATCTTGTACATGTACGGGAATGATGAAGCACTATCGGGCCCATAACTTGGAGAGGGCTCTGATAGTCTCCAATCGCATCTCTCATTGTTACAAAGGCCCTGGTTTGATGAGGACTGCTGGTAGATATTGTAGAATCCTGAATGGTAATCGCTAGTTGGGGCAGTAACCTGAGAGTCTTCGAAATCCATATCTACATTGATGTAACCGGAGTTTAGAGTCAGGAACTGCCACTCGTTAGTTCCAGAAGTTGTGGCATTGGCGGGAATTGTGAACTGGCTTATGGTATCCCCTACGGAGTTTACCGTTCTATATCCGAAGACAGTTAGCCCTTCTCGATCATCAGGGTCTCCTGTCCCTCCAGGCGAGCCGTATTGTACCGAGGAGTCAGTCTGGACAACAAATCTCAGAAGACTGCCGTTTTGTCGGTTTGCGGATGGTACGTTATTGGATATTGTTACCATACCGCCGCTATCGTCGGTATAGGTAAATCCATTGTAACTTACTGAGGGGATGTTCCCATCTTTATCTGCATATCCCGAGGATCCAGGTATGTTTCCTGTCCTAGACCTGCATATTGTGGAAGAGGTCCCAGTTGAAGAAATGTCAGTCCATGAAGTTCCATTGTTGTTGGACAGCTCAATGCATGCATTGTCCCAGCTCGATCCCTCTAAGTCCCAGTGGAGGTCGAACTCTAGATCGGTTACGTTGTAGAGGTCTATGGGAACAGTGAGGTATCCTAACTGGTTGTTGTTGTAGTAGCAGTATGTATTGTAGTTCTGGTACGAGGTCCCATTGACATCGCATCCATGGTGCCAGACACCCTGACCATTGCCTGCGTTTCTATAGTTGACATCATCGATGAACCAGCCCGGGAATGCACCAGAGCTATTGGAAGTCCAAACCCTAAATCTGAAGTCTATGCTAGAGACACTGTTCAACGAAGGTGATGAGAAAAATGTGGATAGGTTCAGAGTTTCTGATTGCCAGCCACTATGGGTGGAGCCTGTGAATACCGGAAGATTTCCACTTGGGGCACCGTTGACTTCTATATCTGTCTGATCTATGTAAGAAGGATATCCTCCGTCAGTGGCGACCCACTTCCAGGACCCTCCTGAGACCCTGTACTCCAACCATGCGCCAGCTTCAGCAGAGTCGAGATGGAACCAATGATCAAAAGATAAGAAGTAGTTATTCCGAGTTGCGTTTGTTGGTACTGACACGCTCGGAAGATTTAGCCATGTGTCTACACCAGCGGGAAGGGGCTCTCCTGGCTTGGTGGCGACGGCGACACCTCCTTGTGATGCACTGGACGGAACTACACCGTATGACATGGTCTGCTCATGTCCACTTACAGACCCGTTGAAGTCGAAGTTTGTGGCGGCCCAGTAAGTGTCCCTATTGCAGAAGTATAGCGTACCATCGGTCTCTGTGGCGTTTAACCCTGTGTCTCCATCATAGTAGTTCCCGTAGTCATTTCCGTAGACCAAGTATTTCCCACCGAATGGACACGTGGCGTTACCAGAGGAAAGGGGGGCTTGACTGTACAAGAAAGAGCCGTTTACTACAGTGCCGTTGGAGACTACACCATTTCCGCCCTGAATAGTCTGGTTGGTCGTACATAGGTAATCTACATGAGTAATCTCTGAAGCGTCGAGTTGGCCATTTCCACCTTCATCGTAACCTGAAGTCAGGTTGTATCCCTTTAGTCCGTTGCAACTAGGGTGGGGGGTGTATCCAGATGAGCTCTCGAATGCGATTCTAATTATCGCGGTAGGACCTTGTTCATAATCTGAGTCCAGAGCAATACTATAGCTATAATTATCAAAATGAGTTATATCATTCAATGTACCATCATCCACAAGAGTGAGATTACCTTCACTATATTCTGTGGTGGTCCCTGAATCGGTCCCATTTTCCAAGGCGAAGATGTCCATCTCATGAGCAGGGGTCAGTGAGGCGGCCATTGGGGAATCCGTAACATGAGCCCATCCATCCATGATTGTAGCATTTCCAGGGGCCCTGAATCCGGTTAGTGTGGTAGATCCACCTGAGGTATTCACAGTGGACGGTCCGGCCCATGATGTGGTTGCGGCATTCGTGATAGGTGCTAGTAGCATCAGGAGGACTAGGGCTCCTGCGAGCCTCCTGCGGTAGTTCGACATGCTTACTCGTATTCTTGTAGAGATTATGAATGAATTGGTCATCTTGCATGAACTGAGCTAAATCAGGATGAATTGGTTTCGAAAAATGGAGCCACTGGGGAGAATTGAACTCCCGACCTTCCCATTACCAATGGGATGCTATACCCCTAAGCCACAGTGGCGCTGTTCGCGGGAACGGTCGGTTCCCTTTGGGTGTTGCGATGGGATGAGCTATCGATGGACTCAAGACTGTTACTGGGTTCGCGTGATACAGCCGAGATCGCATAGCCTGGTATTGCGCATGACTGGAAATCATGTGGGTTCATCCCTCCGGAGTTCAAATCTCCGTCTCGGCGCCATCATAACTGACTGATTACTGCTCAAATCGTCGAGGGGCTTATGTCATCTATCCATTGGTCATGGCCATGGAGGAGGGGGCCGTGGCAACAGGCGCCCTGGACGTGGAAGTAGCAGAAGTCCGAAGATTGTCCGACTTTAGTAATGTAACTAACTTCGGAGAAAGATCGAGATTTCTATCATTTATTGATTCCCTAACAATGCAATTTTTCTTCCACGTTCATACCTCAAGAAAATTCTGGGGAACATATGAAGCCTTAGTGTTAGCTCTCGCGTCAGCTTCAGTAATTATGGGTGCTTGGGATTACGGGATCAATGAGCTATCTTCGGGAGGTGACTGGAGCAGAGGCGGATTATTCGGAGAGGATAGCGGTTTCCTCCATCTAGAAGAGTGGTCATTGATGCTGAGCCTACTAACAATGATGGCATGGATGGCGGCATTAGTGCTG
>NZHT01000019.1 GCA_002691385.1 Flammeovirgaceae bacterium
AAATTGCCGTTGGAGATTCTATGCAATTCTGCTAAATATTTTTCCCTAAAACTAAACAAAGACTCCGTATCCACTTTAGAAGCGCCTCTAGCTATCGACGCGCCAAACTCATTTGCAAAAAACAACTCGCCTGCACCTGTAACTAACGAATGCGAAGAAATTATTTGCTCAACTAAGGTTGTCCCGGATCGGGGCATACCGACAATAAAAATTGGTATTAACTCATTTTTATGGTCCTCCTTCGTTAATGAAGACTCCGATAATTGAGAGTAGTTCGACCTGAGCTGCTCAAATAGGTTTACATCCTTTCTGATATCATAGTTCAACAGTTTTTTTCGTAATGTATTGCCTTCGCTATAATGCGCAAAAGCTTGCTCAAATTCTCCTAAATCCTCACATGCCTTGGCTAAAGCAAAATTAATATGACACTGCTCCTCTTGGGAAAGATTCTCATCGCGATATAATTCTTTCATTTTCAAATACTGCTGATCCTGCGAATCAAAGCTTTTCACTAGCGTAAGGTGTCGATGAGCTTCTGCTAAGTTCGGTGCCAAAGTTATCGCTTCACGAAAGCTTTCTTTAGCTTCATCTAGTTTCCCCAGGGTTTTTAGCGTAGTACCCAAGTTACAGTGCGCTTCAGCATAATCCGATCTCAACATTATCGCTTGTCTGTAGCTGACTTCAGCTTCATCTAATCTTCCGAGTTCTTTAAGAACGGCACCCAAACCATTATGCGCTTCGGCAAAATCAGATTTCAATGCTATCGCATGTCGCAAATTCACTTCGGCTTCTTCGGTTCTAAATCGTTCTTTGAGCACGGTACCTAGATTGTAATAGGCTTGCGCATAATCGGATTTCAAAACTATCGCATTCTTATAGCTTTTAATTGCCTCTTCAAATCTACTCTGCTCTTGGGCCGTTACACCCAGGTTGTTGTGGGCCTCAGCAAAATCAGGCTTCAACACTATCGCTTGCAGAAAGCTTTTTCCAGCTTCTTCTAACCTACCTACTTCTTTGAGCGTAGTCCCTAAGTTGTAGTGAGCATAAGCATCCCCAGGAGATAACGCCACGGATTTTTGGTTAGCTGATACCGCTTCAGAGCTTCTGCCGACTGCCTTAAGAACCGCACCTAATACTGTCCAAGCAAATTGATAGTTGGGAAATTCGTGAGTAATCGATATAGCTAGTCTTTCGGCTTCATTAAATCGCCCACTTTGATAGCAATTTAGAAGATTATCACGCTGCTGCTGAGTTGGCGTTTTACTTTGCTGGGCTAATGACATTTTGAAATTTTTACTTTATTCATGACTCTCACTAAACATAATAGAGTATGTAATACATTATTTTTATTTACTATTTTACATAGCGCGCATGAAGTTCGTATGACAACACTCCCTTTTTTGGGAAAAAGTTTGTATTAAGCTTGAATCCGAAACATCCTTATTTTACAAGGATTTTAGGGGGGAAAACTACTCCCACTCAATAGTAAAGTTGTTTTTTTAATTTCTTCATCAATCACTTATGATTATTTCATAGTGCGTGTGTAAGCAAGGTGTAACTCAACTATCACTTTGCAACTACTGCTTCAAGCTTTGCTACCCTGTTGGTTTCTTCTTGCGTTAGATTTTTGCGACGCTTATTAGCTTTTCCTATGCGTTCTTGCAGCAACTTACGGAAACTTCTGCTTAGTTTCTTTTGGCTGTTCTGCTCCTCGCTCACGGTTTGCCCTGACTCCTCTTTTAATCAAGTATTTTAGGAAGATTGAAACTAGTTAATATGACAGTCAGTCGTTTTTGAATGCCACACAACACCAATAGGGAGTATTCGGAGAGAACTCGATATCTGTGCATCCAGCCTTTGTTAGCATTTCTGTTATTTGTGACTTACTAAATCTTTGCTCCAATCTAGTCCCAAATCTATCGAGAGCATCATTTTTACATTGATAGAATGGCTTTGCGCGATAATCAGAAAGAGGAATATTTTCTACATTAATGCCAAATTTTTCTGTAATGTGTGCCGCACGACTCAACGGGAAATATACCACTAAGGCTATCACAGCAGAGAGAAAATGTTTGATGGGCTTGGGAGACATGGAAACAACTCGACGAATATAGTCACTAACCTTCCAAATAAATTTAAACCATAAAGGTTTATTTTCAAAATTATAGTAAAGATATAATAAAATTGGAGCTCTGGGTTTTAATAATTTTGTGCAGTCATTTAGCGCTTCTTGCGTGTTGGGAATATGATGTAAAACACCTAGAGAGTAACCAAAGTCCTGGGAACCAGGACTTATAGTACAATCTTCCGTAGTTTCCTTATAGAATTTCACATTTTCGTGAGAGCTTAAATTATTTTTTGCAACATCAATTGCATTACTTGGCTCAACGCAATTCAATGTATTTACCTTGGGTGCAACGAGTTTCGCCCATCTGCCAGAACCACATCCCATATCAAAACCAACAGCATCTTTTGGCAACATATCCCATGGAAAAATATTGAAATACTGCTGAAAGTTCTCTTCAAGCTTTTCTTCATCTAGACTTCCGTAGTCGAATTTTGTCCATTCATCGCCAAATTCTTCGATAACCGTTTCATCTTTGTTTGTCATAGCTTCTTTCTACCTCCTGCAAGCGCAGCAGTTTTGGCAAAAACTGGTGTTAGAAAAGCTTAGCCTGAACGAGAGAGAAAGCTACTTGGCCACCAGCCAACTTGCTTTTTCTCTCCCATAACCGCCACACAGACTCGCAGTTTTAAAATATTATGTGCCAATTTTTTCATTAATTATCGTTCCCAAAATTAATATCATATATTTCTAGCCACCGGTAGATTGCCACAATAACTCCCAAGGATAGAATCGATAAGGCAACCAGTAATCAACACTATTGCCATAAAAAAACCATATCCATTGAATAAGCGATGACAATAAGACTATAAACACAATTATCAATTTTCGTGAATCGCCTTTTTTAGTTGAAAAGATATAAGGCAATTGGCCCAAGACAAAAATCTGAACTGGAAACCAATATAATCCTAACCTGTCTAATATAGTCGAATATGGTAGGACCCAAACTAAACACGCTAAAACCACAGCTCCCAATGAGAAAATCTTCCAAAATCGTTCCTGAATCAACGTAACACGAAAATATCTCGCAAACATAAGAAAAAATAAACCACTAACACCGGTCATTATGAGCCTTACCTCAGCTCCGGCAGACTTGTATCTATCTGTCAAATAATAGCGACTCAGCGACCACATATTTTCAAGAAAAAATAAGTAAAAGACTAAAAGCAGTACGACACAAATTACTAGGAACCATATCAAATTTGTTTTTGAAAACTTTCGGGATTGTAATAACAACCCAAACGGAACAAGGATTACCGAAGTCTTATGGAAAAGGACGCCCAAGACGGTGGTAAGGAGATAATTTTTTGTCTGGTTTGCTTGGATTGCTGCTGATGCGAATAAAAAACACCCAATAGCAGCTGACTGTTTTGTATAACCTTGTGCGACGACCCACACCAAATATGGTACAGCTACAGTCATCGCCAAAAATGGATTAGGCAATTCTAAACAAAATTTCCTTAAACCCAACACGAATATAAGGGCGCAAATTAAGTTAGGTAGAAATACTCCGCCAATTAGATTAGCCCCCAACCATGAAAAAAAAGCATACCCAACCTCGTAAGTTTTAATTGCGGATAATGGGCGACCTTCGAAATGTTCAACAAGGGATGCATAAGCTGACCAATCTCCACCAACTTGATAACGAAACCCCACTATAAAAATAAGAAATAACGAAGCGGAATCCAAAATGTGAGTTCGATACCCTGACAACCGGAGGTACGGAGGATTGGCGTTAGAATAACGAAGTGCTAACACAGATACACAGAAAAAAAATATCCAGTAAATGGTCATTTAATGAAAACCTTGTTTATCCCAATTTTAAATTTCGAAAAAAATAATGGCAATACAATTTCTAAGTGCTATATTTGAGCAAAGTTCTATACTTGCAGTCTATTTTTCTCAACACTGCCACTTGCACATGGGCAAGTGTTAAAATTTATCATCATCTATTCAAGTGTAAAAATCACTATCTCTTGTTCGGATTAAGCTTCTACATCATTTGAAATGAAACATCGCACCCAGAGTTAACTAACCGTCTAGCATCTATAGAACTATTGCAATATCCTTAAGGATGGTATTTCTCTAAAAGATTAAATACCTAGCCACTGGTAAAATTAATATGAGAACCTTAGTAATTATTTTGCTGCTAAATGTCACGACCGGATATATATTTGGTGTGCACCAGATGGTCTCGCACTTATACATGTTCACAAGCTCTTTCAAAACTCTTTTCTATTTGCTTGCCGTGTTTTTAGCAAATTTATTTTTGATAAGTGTATTCTTTTTAAAGTCAAAAAAAGTATTCAACTTTGTTATATTCGCAATTCTTTTCCAATTCATTTTAGATTTTACGTACTATTATATTTCAGGAGAATTTTTCGAATTCTCACAGCAGAGTATTGCATTAGCTGAGATAAACTATTTGGGTGATGTTTTTCAATTACATCAAACGAGCATTCTCGTAGCCGCAGCGTTATTTTTTCTAACTTACCTCGCTCTAATAGAACTAAAAAGCAGAATATCACATGTAATTCCTCTTAAATTTATTCTATCTATCTTTATACTCAGCTTACTTGCCAATCTTGCAATAGTATTTAGAACGGCAAATTCAACCTTCGTTCCGATTTCTTCCATAAAAATAGTCAGCAATCTGATATACGGTTTTGGCTATTCCACATACAAAGGTCCAAGAGATCTATTACATATGTTTCCAAAAAGTGCGTCTGCATATCAGAATATCATTTTAATTATTGATGAAAGCGTTGCGGGAAAACACTTGTCAATAAATGATAATAAAAAAAATACGACGCCTTTCTTGGTCGACATGGAAAAGCGTCATAATTTATCTAATTTCGGATTAGCTGTATCTGCTGCCAACTGCTCCGCGGCATCAAATATAATTTTAATGACTAACTCACAGCCACAGAGACTTCCAGATCGAAGTGGAGAATATGTGCTTAAAAAAAGCAATATTTTTCAATACATGAAAAACGCTGGTTTCAAAACAGCCTACATATCCGGTCAGTCGAACGAAAAAAAGTTTCAAAATCATATGTCAAAACATGATCTACAGCACATAGATTACTTTTATCAAGGAAACCAACATAGCGGTACCAAAAGTCTGGTAAATGCGCCTGAACAAAATATTGCTGATGAGTTATCAGAATTTTTAAAAACAGACCAAAAACATTTTGCTTTTGTAGTAAAAAAGGGCTCTCATTTTGGTTGGGAAAGCACTTATCCTGAGAGTCATTCCTATTTTCTTCCTAAATTGACGAAGTCAACTAATTACAACAAAAAAAATAAACACTTAGCCATTAACTCTTATTCAAATTCAATTAGATATAACGTAGATCTTTTTTTTAAGAACCTGCTGCAGCGGATTACCTTAAAAAATACTGTCATTTTTTATACTTCCGATCATGGCCAGTCCATTTTAGAAAATAGTTCTCTAACTACACACTGCACCGCTCGCACTCCTCCTCCTTCACAAGGGATAGTTCCCTTTTTTACGATACATGATACCCATGATCTTACGTTCAATGACTTGCAGAAAGATGTTTATTCTCATTTCAATATTGTGCCAACAATACTCTTACTTTCGGGATATACCAACGACCAGTTTGAAGGAATCGAAATATTTCGAACAACTGATAAACAAAAGATTGACTATTTTTATTCTGGTGATATTTTTGGCCGCGCACCGCTTCATCGAACTATTGTAGATTACAGTAGCCGAAACGTGCTTACAGCAAACTAGGAAAAGATTTAGCAAGAACAGAAAACATTAAAAAAAGATATTGCTGATGAAGGTTTTTAAGCTATATTCAATTCAAAGTTCAGCTTCTTTTCTCTATCCTAATACATACATAAATTCAAAATCTTAACTGTAATCCGTATCCATAAATATATTCTGATATTTAATCTCTTCCAAAGATATGTCGGGTATAAACTTTATCGGCAAAAGCAGAGAGTTCTTCTGACCAGCGATTACTTAAGATCACATCTGACTCTGTAAGAAATGATTTCAGATCGCGGCTTACTCGACAACCCGCGAAGAAATCTAGATCTAGGTTAGGTTAGGCTCATAGATTACAATCCGAAATTTATTATCCGAAAATGACAGCATTTCAATTATTCCTAAAATGCTTGAGTCCCTAAAATTATCTGCGCCGAACTTCATAACTAATCGATATATTCCAATAACTTTAGGATTTAGCTGAATAATGTAATCTGCTATAAATTTTTTACGAGTTGCACTTGAGGCAATGGTTGCCTTAATAAGTTCTTGAGACACATCACTATAATTAGATAAAAGACGCTTCGTATCTTTGGGCAAACAATAGCCTCCATATCCAAAAGATGGATTATTATAGTGTTTACCAATTCTCGGATCTAAACAGACGCCTTCTATTATCGATTCGACGTTTAAACATTTCTTTTCTCCAAAACTATCAAGTTAGTTGAAGAGCGATACTCTCATCGCTAAATACGTATTGGAGAAAAGCTTGATGGCTTCAGCTTCCATCCTGCTCGTAAGAAGAACAGGAACATCCTTCTTTTCTGCAGCTTCTTTCAACAAAACGGAAAAGCGATTCACTAAAGATGAGATCCGAGAAATGATGATCCAAGTAGGCTTTATAGACATATATTTTAGGGAAAACACTCCCTACTAGGTAGCTATTGGAACTAAGTCTTAAGAAATTACCTAGCCATCAGTGCTCTTCAAGCCATGACTGAAACATCAATACCACCCATAATCTAGAAGTCCAATCGTAATCTCCACTAAGGTGCTGTCTCCACACCTTTTCAACGATTTTAGGATTTAAGTACCCTTGGGATTCGAGTCGTTGAGATTTCAATAAAGCTTCTGCCCAATCTCGAAGAGGTCCTCGCAACCATTCTCCAATCGGAATTTCAAAACCCGCCTTTGGCCTATCTATTAAATCTCGCGGAATATATTTTCCAAGGAGTTGACGTGCAATCCATTTTCCTTCTGTATCACGAACTTTCATCGAAACCGGTATCTGCCAAGCCAATTTCACAACCTCCAAATCGAGAAAAGGGATCCGAGTCTCTAAACTATTCGCCATCGCCGCTCGATCAACCTTACAAAGAATATCATTAGGTAGGTAGGATGTCGTATCCCAGTACATCATGCGTTCGATGTCATTATTGAGCGGACATTCGTAGGATGCTCTCTCTTTCTGCAATGAAGTCATAAGCTCATTAGCTAATACAGATTCAATATTTTTCCACTCTGTGGTTAAACTGATATATAACTGATCAAAAGCACGAATACCTGAAAACTTATCTGCTGTCTTATGCGCTTTCCGGCCCAAATCTTCAATGCCAAATATATTTCCAATCCTTTTCCAGTAGTTAATTGGCAGTGCCAAAATTACATAAATTATAAATCTCCTCAGATGATAAGGAATATTTGAAAATCGACTCCAGATATATGGCGCCCAAACATAACGATTGTAACCTCCAAAGAGCTCATCGCCACCATCTCCTGAAAGTGCTACTGTTACTTGTTCGCGGGCAGCTTTACACAATAGATACGTTGGAATTTGTGACGAATCAGCAAAAGGCTCATCATATATGCTTGTTAATAGCGGGATAGCGTCACGCGCTGAACTTGGTGTCACTAAGATGTCATAATGATCGGTACCCAAGTACTGCGCGACCCTCCTTGCGTAGGGCGCCTCATCGAAGATCGATTCCTCAAAACCCACTGTGAAGGTCTTAATTGGCCGGGCAGCTTGTCTTTGCATATATGCAGTTAATAGGGACGAATCTATCCCGCCAGATAAGAAAGCTCCGACAGGAACATCAGCTTGAAGTTGTCTGGAAACTGCATTTGCCATAGCGTGATCAAGTTTATCCAAAGCGTCCGACTCATCAAAAATCAAATCCTGTTCGCGATTCTCAACTAACTCCTGAAACGACCACCATTTTTTGACATTAAATGTAGTGTCCGTCGGATTACTTATTTTCAAGATACAACCAGGGGGTAGTTTGAATATTCCTTCATATATACTTAATGGCGATGGCACATTTTGAAAACGCAAATACTCAGATAAAGCTACTCTCGAAACGACTTTCGTAAAATCGGGATGAGCAACGAGCGCCTTTAACTGCGATCCGAATACAAATGATTTCTCTTCCCCTCTCCCAAGAACACCGTAATACAGAGGTTTTTCGCCTATTCGATCACGTACTAAATAGAGTATACGCTCCTTAGAATCCCACAGCGCAAAGGCAAACATACCCCTCAATCGCGAAAGGGAATCGGACAGTCCCCAGTGTTGTATAGCTAACAAAAGTGTTTCCGTGTCAGAGTGACCGCGCCAACTTATGCGTCCGATAGCCTTAGAAAGATCTTTCCTTAGTTCTCGATGATTATAGATTTCTCCATTGTAAGTGAGCACATAGCGGCCACAAGAAGATGACATTGGTTGATGCCCTGATGCGGATAGATCGACCACGGCCAGCCTTCGATGACCCAATGCTAACCCACATTGTTTATCAATCCAGATATCGCCATAGTCGGGTCCACGCGAAATTAATTGATCAGTCATGCGTCGAATGACAGCATCCTTCGGAGGGCGTGAAGACCAACATCCAGTGATACCACACACAGGATAAACCTTAATCCGTTAAATTTGATGGAGTTTTAAATTGGACACCCCATACTTTTTTTTCCCTCCATATAGCATCAGAAGGATTGTTAAGGACAGCGGATTTTAACATCATGATTCGATCCAAATAGATTGGTACTGACGAGCCATTGTATCGATACTGAAATTATCCACTATACGCTTTCGTGCTGCATTCTGCCTATCTTTCCAACCTGGTGCAAAGAGACAATTGATCGCCTCAGCAATCTTATTTGCTAACTTCCTAGGATCTCTCGGCGGAGTCAACCAACCTGTTTCGCCCAAAATAAATGCTGCATCGCCAACATCCGTAGACACACAGGGCGTGCCACAAGCCATGGCCTCAGCAAGCACGTTTGGGAAGGCCTCCATTGAACTTGATAGGATATGTATATCTAATCCATTCATAACGACTGGAATATCTGCACGCGACCCGACTAACTCTATTTGCTTTGCCAAACCGTTGGATTCAACTAGCTTAACCAATTCCGTGTTTTCCTCATCCATTTTCGCACCTATTAGAAAGCATCTAAAATCATATTTTCTAGATCTAAGTAAGGATAGGGCTTCTATCAAGTTATTGTGATCTTTGTAGGAGTCAAACCTTCCAACCATTCCTAAACATGGTATTTCCTGATTTAAAACAAACTCGTCCATCCACGCTCGTTTCTTCTTAATATCGATGGAAAAATGGCTGAGATCATATCCATTTGCTACGACCCGTATTATGCTTTTTCTATACCATAATCGAACGTGTGCCTTTTTTGATTGATTCGCACATACAATGATTCTTTTCGGGATGAAATAAGAAAACAACGCTAACAGATAAACAATGCATATCGTTGCGAACTTCGTTTCGCCATACTTTAATACTGTACTATGGATACCCCATATAACTGTGTGAACTCCTGCAAATCTAGCAGCTAGTCCGCCAATTAGATCCGCATGATACATCCAGGTCTGAACCACATCAGGCTGAATATTTTTGATTAACCTCCAAACATTAATGATCTTGAGGACATCAAATAATTGGCCAGTCATACCAACAGTATGAACTTCAATATCTAAATCTCGTAGCGGAGAAAAGTATTTG
>NZHT01000020.1 GCA_002691385.1 Flammeovirgaceae bacterium
ACAAGAATCATAATTCCTGGATGGACATTTCTGTTTCGCCCTCCAAACATACTATTCCACCACATCATTCTGGCTGCGAAAGATATGAAACCTGCAATTACTGCAGCCACACACATAACTAATGTATCTCTGTTCTTAACATGAGCCATTTCGTGAGCCATAACTCCCTCTAATTCATGATCGTCAAGTACTGACATTATGCCCGTTGTAGCTGCTACAACTGCATTTTCTGGATTGCGGCCAGTTGCAAAAGCATTCGGAGTAGAGGATGAAACTATTGCGATTCTTGGAGTTGGAAGACCATTCAAATCTGCTATTTTCTTTACAATTCCATACAACCTTGGATTATCTTGCCTTTCAATTATTTTAGCCCCATATGCTCTCAAAACTATTGAATCACTGTAAAAATAAGAATAAAGGGCAATAGGTAAAGAAAAAATCATAAAAAAGAAAGCTCCACCTATGAAATTACCTGCAAAATAAGCCCCAAATACTGATCCAACGACAATCATCAATAATGTCATCAAAAAATATAAACCGAATAGACGAAGTATGGCCATAGTATTCGATTTTAAGCCTATAATTAAAACTTTTTAGTCAACATAATGCTCATATTCTTGATTTTCAAGCATTAGAATAGCTTTCTTTTCAATTTCAGCATCATATCTAAAAACAGGATTTGGACTATCGCCTTGTAACATACGTAAATTATCTAATTCATTCTTAGAAAAAGCAGTTACAGCCTCAACCATCAAATTAGAAGCGACAACGGAAGTTTTGTAACATAAAACATGATAATCGTCTCCCTTTCTAACTTCAATTTC
Organism: Flammeovirgaceae bacterium; assembly: GCA_002691385.1. Lineage (GTDB taxonomy): Bacteria > Bacteroidota > Bacteroidia > Cytophagales > Cyclobacteriaceae > UBA4465. The sequence continues at coordinate 825 of NZHT01000020.1, forward strand.
TCTTTTTCCAACTAAATCTCCTGCATCTATATCGCTAGAACAAAAATGACAACTACTGCCAATTTTAATTCCTTCATGAACACTCCAAGCTGGAGATGCTGAACCTCGACATTCTGGCAATAATCCTGGATGTGAATTAAGAACTCCACCTTTGTTTTCACCATATTCTAGAATTTTACCTCTAATTATTCTAGTGCCTCCAAAGACTATCAAATCAGGATTAGCCTTTTCAATATGCTCAATACAATGTTCATCATTATGGATTGGAACTTCTACAAATGGAATATTATATTTTTCAATCTGAGACTTCATTTTAGGTGCTAAAGGATTGGAGCCCAGCCTAAACTCAAACTTTTCCCTTTCTGTTTTTCCACCTTCTGAATTTTCTTCAATAATTAAAGAAGGTATAAATCCTGAATCAATAAGCTGAGAAAGCATTTCTCTTCCCCAAGGGTGTTCAGTTATTGAAAAAAATACAAAATTCATTTATGTGCAACCACCTTAAATTCAATCAAAATAGGAGTTGGAAGTGCACCTACTTCAACAGTTGTTCTTGTTACTTCAAATCCCTTGAGATAATCTGAATATATTGCATTAAATTTAGAAAAATCTTCTTTCATATTAGTCAAAAATACCATTATATCTACTACATTAGACATTGACAAATTTGCGGCTTCAAGTATTGCATTTACATTGCTAAATACTGCATGAGTTTGTGACTCTATTCCTTCTGGTATTTCATCAGTTTCTGGATGTCTTGGACCTACACCAGAAAGAAAAACCAAATCTCCTGCCTCCTTGGCATGTACGTATGCTCCTACTGGTTTAGCGGCTTTATCTGTATTAATCGCCATCTCTTTCCTCTAATGGCCCCATTCCTGGTTGATCATAAAAATCTAAAACTTCTCTATCTCCTTTGTAAAATTCAGGATCGTCTTCATCATACTCAAGATCTCCTGCAGTATCTTCTGCAGGTGTTAATGTTACAACTGCAGCACCAGTTCCACAAATAGGTTCATATGCCAATACATTACCATCATACAAATTATTTTGACCCATTATTGAAGCCATAATCCAGAATGGTTTGAAACTAACAACCTTTGGAACTCTAGCTTCATTATGAAATTGCCTTGATAATTGTGAAACATCTTCTAACCTACCTTTTTCTAAATATTCAAGAAATTTTAAATTCCATTCGTGATCTTTAAGTGAATGAATTTTATCATCTTTAGGATCTATTTCCACAGTATGCAATCTATTAGATAATGCTGAAATAACCACTGCAGCAGCTTTCTTCCCACTTGCATCTATCGCATCTCGTATTGATTTTCCAAGAACTATACTTTCTGCACGATTAGCATACATATTACTAGAAACTATAATTGCAGGTAATCTATTGTCTGGATTCAACAATTTAAGAGCTACAATTGAACCTGTATCTATTGGGAATCCATAATAGGAAACAGTGCGTGCATGTAGACCACGTTCTTTGCACTTGGTAGCCGTTAACTCTGCAAACTCAGGATCCATTTTAAATTTGTAATCAATGCTTCCTAAATCGTGAAACTCTTCATCCACATAAGTCCATTCAGGTTCTGGATATGCCTGAACTTGATGACCCAATATAGATGGCCAAAATGTACTGTAGATGACTAAAATTTCAGCCCCGCTTTCTTCAAGTTCTATTCTAGCCTTATCATAAGCATCCCGAATTCTTTGCCATCCCTCATTCTTTTCTGGACAAAGGAGTGGATGAGGTAAACCTGGAACTAAAATTCCTTTACAAACGTTATCTTCTCTCATATCTTGGCCTTTTTAGGATCCCAACCAATTATTGCATTGCCAGTACCTATTACTGTACCATATGCGTGCACTGTGGCCTTATAATCTGGAAAACCTAAAGCACTCATTAACCAAGTTAAACATCCTGCTTCTGTTTCTGCAACAGTTTGCTCAGTGAAGTCTGGCATCAAATCAATCATTTCTTTTGTTTTACCATCTTTCATTAAATTTATCATTTTCATATCCCAAAGATATTGATTATGATTTGTTACATGTTCTTTGCTCATATCTTCTGGGACTTCAGGCTCAGTAGTGAAATGGCGATGTGATAATGAATTACTAGACAATAACAGAGCTCTCTTACCTGATGCTTCGACCGCTTTGCGAGTGGCTTCTCCTAATTTTATCATATTGGCTTGCATTAACTCTGAATTAAAATAAAATTTAGATCGGTTAGAAGAAATACAAACTATTGGCTTATCCCATTTTGGATTTACCAAGTGGCAGCTAGTTATGGTTCCATAATCTATTCTAAAATCAGGATTCTCCATCATTTTCACAAGTAGGCCTGAATCTGCTGCATTATCATGTATGGCTTTAGATAATTCAACATCCACTGTTAAATCATAATTATATCTAAATAAATTAGGAAAAATAGGATCTACTGATAATGACTTGAATTTTTCAACACCTAAAAAATGTGTACCAACAAATGTTGCCCAATGTGGAGTGTGAACTATTATTACATCATAATCTTTCTCTGATAAACTGTCTCTTAACCTTTCATAACCCCAGCGAAGTTCTTCCCAACCTCCTTCTGAAGTAGCTTCATTTTGAGGCGGATTCTCGGCATAAACTAGATGTGGCGGGTGTGGCGCTAAAGCACCCATTACTATTTCCCCTTTGGACATGTTTAGACAGTTAAACCCAGTTATAAGACAATTAGGTCAGACAAAAAAATATTTTAATCTTTAACACAAATATTTACTGGCTGTGAAAAAAAACCTAAACTCCAACGACCGCCTTCAGTTCCAACTCCGCTATCTTTAACTCCTCCAAAAGGCACACGTAAATCTCGATGTAACCACGTATTAACCCAAACCATTCCTGTTTCTATTTTTTCAGATATTTTTTTCCCTCTGACTAAATCGGAAGTCCACACTGAACCTGCTAGCCCATAATCTGTGCAATTGGCCATTTCAATAGCTTCTTCTTCAGATTCAAAAGGGTGTAAAGTTACTACTGGGCCAAATATTTCTTCTGTAGCTGTTCTGCTCTGGTAATCTAAATTAGAAATTACTGTAGGTCGCAAAAATGCACCTTTGTCAAAGGGAGAAGCAAGATTAGGACGTTCACCACCGCACAAAATTTCTCCACCTTCTCTCTGTGCTAAATGAATATAAGATTCAACTTTATCTCTATGGGCAAAGGATACTAATGCCCCCAAATCGGATTCATCTGATGAAGGATCTCCAACTTTCATCCCATCAATAAAATTAACAAATTTTTCAATAAATTTATCCCAAATATTATTTGAAATCAAGATTCTACTACCGCAAAGACAAACTTGTCCTTGATTAAGAAAACCTGACCTAGCAATTTCAGGAATTGCTGAATCTAAATCTGCATCATCTAAAACTATTGTTGCATTTTTCCCTCCAAGTTCCAAACTTAACTTTTTGAACATTGGTGATGCTGTTTCAGCCACTTTTTTCCCAGTAATTGTTCCTCCTGTAAACGAAATAAGATTTACTTTAGGGTGTGCAACTATAGTTTGTCCAGCTTCATGACCTAACCCATGAACTATGTTAACTACTCCTGCAGGCAAGCCTACATCATGAATTACTTCTGCAAGAAGATTTGCAGTTAATGGCGTTAATTCCGATGGTTTGGCAACTACAGTATTACCCATAACTATTGCAGGTGCAATTTTCCATGAAAGAAGATAAAGAGGCAAATTCCACGGAGTAATCAAACCTGCAATTCCAACTGGCTTAAAGATAACATGATTGGTCGCATCATCCATCTCAAATTTTTCTTCAGTATAATCTTTGCTAAAATCTGCAAAAAAGCGGAAGTTTGCAACCGATCTTGCAGCATCTACTGCTCTCGCCAACTTAATTGGCTTACCTGTATCTAATGATTCCAATTTAGCTATATCTTCTGAACGAGACTCCAAGGCATTTGCTATTTTTTCTAACCAACCTCTTCTTTCGTCTAAACTCAAATTGCTCCAAGAATTACGAGCTGTCTCAGCGGCATGAACGGCTTCCTCTACATCATTTGCCTTTGATCTAGGAATATTAGCTATTATTTCACCTGTAGCGGGATTTATATCCTCAATAGTTTCTTCAACACTTACAAAATTCCCGTTCACAAAATTTTTAACAGTAATCATTCTGTACTCTTGTAATCCTCTGGATTGAAATACCAACGATCATTATCTGGATCCCATTCATCCCACGTTGGAATATCTTTTAACTTTTCTAAATATTTTTCAGGTACAACTCCAGGAACCAAAAAGGCCTTTTGCCTTCTGAGTGGATAGGGATTTCTCAATTCCATTCCTAAAACACCCAAAATTCCTCTTGCAACATACCATGTAGCTTGAGGATTCCAACCATGTGCTATTTTGACTACTACGCCAAGACCTTCGGGATAATCTTCATGAATTATAGACAGACCAAGTAAACCATCTGCACCTTCTTTAGCGATTACTTTGCCATTACATGTTTTGATTATTGTTGTATCTAATCTATTGAAACCTCCTACTAAATCTGGGTTTTTAGTCATAGATTCCCAAATCCAATTTTCATCCTTTTCTTTAGCTAAACCGGCATAACATGCTGCCAATTCATTTACTGTGTTTGATAGAGTCGGAAAACCATCTCCATCGCGTGCAATTCTTTGAGGATTCCAATCTTTACCTAAGAAATGTCTTATTTCTTCCAAGAATGCAAAGAAAAATGGATGACTAGGTAAGGTGTATCCTGCCCTATTCCACCCCTTTCGGCGACATCCAAGAAGTATTGCTGCATGCTGCCCTGATGAATTAGAATACCAACGTCTTGCTCTTCTAACTTGGCGGCCAAACTGAACTAGGGGTAAATCTAATGGAGTCTGCATTAATCCCCAATCAGATTGTGGAAGTAGTGACTGAGCTGCCTTAACGTGCTCTGAAGTTCCGTTATGACTCGCAACTGAAATTGCCTTTTGTTCCCAGTTTAAATCTGATAATTCGTCAGCAAAAACTTTGAGCATTAAGGGCTTCATCATAGAACGCCCATAGCAAAGTACATTTCCTCCAAAACTATGAATATTCTTACCGCCACTGTACCAAGCTACAGCACCGTGAATAGTTGTTTCACTAACTCCATTTCTTCTATAATCTACTAATGGTTCCCATTCAACATCTCTACCTGTAGGAATATCGCCCTCTGTGTCTCCTAATGGGCTACTAGGATAAAGTTCTTTGATATCTGTAGGGTGACTCATTTTATCAATTCCTTAACACGAGGTACAACCTTATTCATGAAAGCTTCCATGTTACGTATTACTCTAGGACTATCATGGTTAAAAAAATCAAACCAAGTCATAATACAATCATTTGGATGAAATCTGTCAGCTATTTGCTTTGCTACTTCTTCTACATTCCCTATTACAGAATTATCTGCTGCCTTTGATACCTTATTAGGATCTATAGTTCCTTCCAAAGCTCCCCAATAAGAACTTAGTGATTCTTTAGCTTCTTGTTTTGCAGCTTCCGTTTTTTCTGAATCTGATAAATTGGGCTCATCATTTAGAAAAACCATTAATGTTCTAGGCATATAATTTCTTTCCCATTTACCTCCTTTTGAATTAAAATGTGTGGTCATTCTTTCATGTGTTGCTTCAATTACTTCAGGTGGCGTTATAGATAAATTAAATACTTTAACCGGTCTTATTTTGTTAACTTCTTTCTGAAGATGAGGGTCATGAGAACCTAAAATCAAATCTAACAATTCTCTATTCCATGATTGAGGAATATTCTTTATATCTTCAAAAATATACCTATTTGGAATTCTGATTTCATCTGGTGCTTGAGAAAGTGAATCTCTGTTCATTACAGCTTCTTGTACACTCTGCCAATCCTCATCACTACGGAAATTTGACCTTGTAAGAATGGTTTTTCTTATGTTGTCACTATTGACAATTTCACCATTTAATAATTTTAAAAATATTTCACAAGCTTCACCAAATATTTGACCTCTCAGGGCTGGCCATGCAGCCTCCTCAACAATATCTCTTGGGACTATGCCATAAGGCCTAGCCATAAATTCAAATCTACCTGCCGAAAAACCAATACGCAATTTCCTTTTTTCATCTTTATTCATTCCATGTAAGGCTAGAAATGCACCAACTCTTTCTGCAATTCCTACTGGCCCTCCATGTGTTAAAAGACTCATAACTGCTGAACCTACTTCTATATTTTTAGTTCTAGCAAACATCAAATGTGCTAATTGAAAGAAATCAGTACATAGTCCAACTTCACCCTGCCAATGAGGAACCACCGGCTGCTTATTGTTCTTCTGAGTTTCTGTCGATAAATGTGCTTGGGCTACCCATGCAGTTCCAAATCCTAAACTATCTGCAGATTCTAATTGTTCAAAAAAATTAGAATACATAGTATTCTCATCTGGTGTAATACCATCTACTGGAGTTTGCGCAATGGAAAGAAAAATATCAAAATCCATTAAATTGAACCTGTCCTTCCACCATCAACTGGAATACTTGTGCCTCTTACAAAACTTGCTGCAGGAGATGAAAGAAAAGCTACGACTTGACCTAACTCAGACGGATCTGCTAATCTACCCTCTGGAACTGTGCTTAACCATGCATTTTCGACTTCCTCTTGACTTATTCCTTTTTGATCGGAAAGTGTTTTCTTCAATTCTGTAAGTCTTTCAGTATTCGTAAAACCTGGCAAGACATTGTTTATTGTAACTTCGGGAGGTAATTCTTTGGATAGAGTTTTTGACCACGAAGCCATAGCGCCTCTTATTGTGTTACTAACTCCTAACCCTGGTATAGGCTCCTTGACTGATGTTGAAATAATATTAACTATTCTACCATAATTTGAGGATTTCATACCGTCTAAAAGTAGCTGAACTAAAGTCTGTGAAGCTAGAACATGCCTAAGAAATGCTTTTTCAAAATCATGTGGTTGTGCTGCAATAAGGGGGCCTGAAGGAGGACCTCCTGAATTATTTATCAAAATTTGAAATGGGCCATTTGTTTCTATTTCTTTACTTACTAAAGTCCTTAACGAATCCAAATCTTCTAAATTACAAGAAATTGAATTCTTTCCTGACGCACTACGGGAAATAATGATTACTTCGGCCCCATTTTCTTGAAGAGAAGCTGCTGCTGCTTTCCCTATTCCGCTTGTGCCTCCGCAAACTAATGCTCTTTTACCGTCTAAATTTATCATTTATTTCCCTTTAAATTCATAAAATTCTGAATTAATAAGTTTAGGTAAAGAATCTTTTTTGATTAAAATGCTTCGTACTAACCATAAATCAATAAAGACTCTGAATTTAGTAGTCATATCTAAATAATCTACACCTGATGATCCGCCAGTTCCTATTCTTCTACCTATCATTCTCTCAACCATGCGTGCATGAGATGCTCGCCAAAGTACCATCGCTTGTTCAAGCTCAATTAATTTGGAAATTAATTTTCTTGGCCATGCTAAAAGTGGAAGTGAACGGTAGGATTCAATGAAAAGTAAACCAGCCCTCCTTCTACGAGTTGTGGCTTCAACATCAAAGAACTCAAGAACTTCTTGATTTGTATCAGGATATTGTTTTTTATGAGCTTCAACATATTCATCAATAAAATTATTAACTGAAGATTCATCTCCATCTGAACCTAATATTGATCCTTGAATTGGAGTTCTAAAAAGCCATTCACAGGTTACATCATACAATGATTTTTGTTTAGAATCTAACTTTTTACCAAATAGCTTTCCGTCTACCCACTTTTGCCCCATAAGATTTTCCATTTCTCTCATTTGAAAGGATTCAAAACCTGAGGCAGTACCTAAATCATCTCTAAAATTAAGGAAATCTTGAGGTTCGAGTGTCTCCATAACCTTCCACTGCATTGACATTAGTTTGAATGTTTCAATAACTCTTTCCATATGATGTACTGCTTGAGGAAGGTTTTCTTCCTCGACAAAATCCGAGGATAAAATATCTCTTGCGCATTTTAATTCATTAATTATTAATTTAAACCATAATTCAAAATTCTGGTGAACTAAAATAAAATGTAACTCATCGTTACTGATTTCACGAGTTTTTCCCTCGACACCAGTCTGTAATTTGAGCAATTCCTCTAATCTCAGATATTCTGAATATGTTGGGGACATTGATGCCCAATAAGGATTGTATATTATATCGACTGCGTTTGGGGGAGTATGTTAATCTGGGCACATGGTTTGTGGGGAAGTCCGAATGGAAGCAAGGTAACAGCTATCAGAGAAAGTGGAATTGAAGTTATTTCACCTGATTTTAATAATATGGAATTAGAGGAAAGAATAGAAATACTAAATGAGCTTGTTTCTAAGGAAGAAGTTGTTCTTGCAGGATCAAGCTACGGTGGTTTAGCGTGTGCATTGGTTGCTCAACAACAACCTAAACAGGTAAAGGGTATGTTGCTTCTGGCTCCAGCTTTGCATCTGCCTGAATCTCCAAATGATGACCCTGAAAAGTTAATTGCTCCTAATAATTTTCCCATTTCAATAATACACTCAGTTACTGATGAGATTGTACCTGTAAGTGCCAGTAAAGACTA
>NZHT01000021.1 GCA_002691385.1 Flammeovirgaceae bacterium
GCAATTGGTGGAAAAATTGCTGATGAACGCATTGATCGAAGCTCGAAGTGCAGAACGCTTTAAGCTATTGTCTAAACATTTAACAGATCCAGAACTAAAGAATTTCTATCATGAATTAATGATTTCTGAGGCGGGGCATTATAGAAATTTTATTGAATTGGCGAAAGTATATTGGGATCCAGGAAAAGTAGAAATTAGATGGAAAGAGTTTTTATTTGAAGAGGCTCTTATTATGAAAAATTTAGAAATTCGTTCCGATCGATTTCATTAAATGAATTTCTTTGCATAATAATTTAATGGCTTATCACAAGAATTTGTAATTAGCTAAAATTAATCTTTTAATAAAACAGAACTATTTTTTTTATGTGAATTATAGACCATAATTTGGCTATCTGGAAATAATAATGGATAATTTTTGTCTTCTTTTAATGCCTGCGCTAAAAATAGTTTAGGTTTTTTGTTTCTTTTTCTTGGCCGCAGGAAATAAAATGTTGTTCAAGATCAGGCGATATCCTGCCGAGTTTGGATGTAAATTCAAATCAGTAGGTTCTTCGTTGACAAAATGCTGATAATCTTCGGGATCATGGCCTCCATAGAAAGTAAAAAAACCTTTTTCTATGACCCCATGAATATATCGTGCCTCATTTAGTTGCTTGGTTTCACCCATGACTAATACATCACCCTTGATTAAATCTTTTTTAAATCCCGTAGTTTGCCCCATGAAACTATGAATAATTTTTTCATGATTTTGAGTAAGCATGGTAGGGATAGGATCCCATTTTGCTGAAAACTGAAATAGTGTGAAATAATCATTTTGCTCATTTAAGCCTCTAATTTGAGGTGAATTATCAATGTTTGAAAACTCATATTCATAAGGATTTCGTACCAATTGAAAATTTTCAAAAGCAAAAGTTCTTTCAAAATCTAATTTTGACTGAGCCCTAGGGTCCATTGGATCTCCGTCGTACATCTTCTCACAAATATCTAATCCTTCAGCAGCAAGTGCAATATCATAGGTATCCGTTGCTGAGCACATGGCAAATAAGAAGCCACCGCTGGCTACATAAGACTTGATCCGTTTGGCTATAGCTAATTTTAATAATGAAACTTTTCCATAGCCATGTTTTTGAGCACTTGCTTCAAATTCATTTTGTTGTTGCTGATACCATGGCATGTGCCTGTAGTTCTTGTAAAATCTTCCGTATTGACCTGTAAAATCTTCATGATGTAGGTGTAGCCAATCATATCTAATCAACTCATTGTACATGATTTCATCATCAAAAATAACTTCGTATGGAATCTCAGCATAGGATAAGACTAACGTCACTGCATCATCCCAGGGTTGTTTGCTTTTGGGAGAATAAACTGCAATTTTAGGATATTTTTCAAGCTTCATCACATCCATATTTGAGGAGGGTGAGGCGATTTCTTCAAATAATTGATTTACTTTTGGATCAGAAATAATTTCAAAACTTACATTTCTTATAAGGCATTCATTTTGCACAAGTGGGCTGTGAGGGATTAAAAAACTGCCCCCTCGATAGTTTAATAGCCAATCAACAGAAACTTCTTTGGTGAGGGCCCAATAAGTAATTCCATAGGCTTTGAGATGGTTCTTCTGCGAGGCATCCATAGGCAAGAGAAGGTAAGCACCGTTTGCATTCAAGCTCAAGAAAATCCCAATTAAAAAGGTAAGAAATAGATTTTTCATAAGAGTTTTGTCAATATTTTAAGCGCGAGTGTCCATATTACATATACCAAATGACTATTAATCAAATTTAGTATATGAAATTGGTTTGGCTTTAATAAAATGAATATATTAGAAAACATAGGAGAGGGGCTTAACTCGATTAAAGTAAATAAGTTGCGCACTATTTTAACGGCATCCATTATCGCCATTGGTATTACTTCTTTGGTTGGTATTCTTACAGCCATTGATGCGATTAAAGGATCAGTGGAAGATAGTTTTTCTAATCTAGGCTCCAAAACTTATACAATCAGCGATAAAAGATTGGGAGGTTCTACTGGAGGAAAAAAATCAAAAATATTTACTAAAATCAAATTTGAAGAGCTTCAAAAATTTAAAAATAAGTTTGAAAAATCAGCGATGGTAAGCTTGAGTGGTGTACTTTCAAGAAATGCTGAGGTCAAACGAGGTTCTAAAGTTTCTAATCCTAATGTGATGATTCGAGGAACTGACGATCATTTTTTATCCATTGATGGATATGATCTAAGTGAGGGTAGGAACTTTTCCTACAATGAAATACAAAGTGGTGGTCTCGTGGCAATTATCACCAGTGAAATAAGAACGCTGTTATTCGATGATAATGAAAGTCCTATTGGTAAAAAGATCAATTTTTTTGGGGTCAGCTGTAGGGTAGTTGGTACATTGAAATCTAAAGGAGCAGCTTCAAGTAGAGGTAATTTTGATCGGCGTGTGATTGTACCCTTGAATACTGCCAGAGTCATTGGCTCAGAGCGTAACTTACGTTTTTTAGCTACTGTAGCTATTGATGAGTTTTATGAAGCAGATGAATCGATAGGATTGGCTACAGGATTGATGCGTTCCATTAGAGGAGATAGACCTATTGATGAAAACTCATTTGAAATTAAAGCCAATCAATCTATTGCTGAAAGGTTAGATGAAATATCCGGATACTTAAAATTGGGAGGTTTTACCATAGGGTTTATTACTTTATTGGGAGCATCCATTGGATTGATGAATATTATGTTGGTTTCAGTGACTGAACGAACCCGTGAAATTGGACTTAGGAAGTCATTGGGAGCCACACCGACTAAAATTAGGCAGCAATTCTTAATTGAAGCCTTAGTGATTTGTCAAATGGGAGGTATTGGAGGGATTATCATGGGCATAGGTATTGGCAATTTGATTGCTAAATTCATTGGCTCCAATTCATTTATTATTCCTTGGGTTTGGGTCCTTTTTGGTGTGATTACGAGCATGCTTGTAGGACTCATGTCGGGTTATATACCCGCTCATAAAGCCTCTAAACTAGATCCTATCGATTCATTAAGATTTGAATAGTTTGCATAAATTAAGCATGAAATGATTTGATAGCTTTCTTTTCAGTATGCTATTAATTTACAATCATGATTTCTTTTGCCGCCCCAATCGCATTAAAACGAATACTTAATTCAATCGTATTTTCACAGTTTAATTGATAAAAAAAGAATTTCCTATTTCTTTTATCTAAGCGCTGTTTCGTAGGACTACCAAGAAGTGAAATGATTTCATTTTGATTGGATCCCAATACAACATCTTTTTGATTTATCAATAGCGGTGCTCCTTGCTTGGTGCGATAATTATTACATTCAACCAGATCTTTCTCCCATTGATTTTGATCAAAACCTTGTACTTTGGGAGTGGGATAACAAGAACATAATACAACAACTAAATAAGCGAAATATTTAAATTTAATGGACAAGATGAATGTTTTGGTACTTAACTTATCAATATTAGGTTTATAGAGTAGAATATGATTGATCACCGTATTTTAATAGATATCATTCATTTATATTTTCCAAAGAGAGCAAAAAAGCATATTGCATGGCTACGTTCTCATATTTTCGGTATCTTCCTGAGGCACCTCCATGCCCAGAGACCATATTGGTATGGAGTAATAATAAATTTTTGTCAGTTTTATTCGCACGAAGTTTGGCAACCCATTTGGCAGGTTCCCAATATTGTACTTGTGAGTCGAAATAACCCGTGGTTACAAATAGGTTGGGATAAGCTTGCGTGCTTACTTGATCATAGGGAGAATAAGAATACATATATTCATAGGATTCAAGATTTTTAGGATTGCCCCACTCATTGAATTCGGCAGTAGTAAGTGGAATCGACTCATCCATCATAGTAGAAATGACATCGACAAAAGGGACGGCTGCAATTACTCCGTTAAAATGATCGGGTGCCATATTGATGACTGCCCCCATCAACAAACCACCTGCGCTTCCCCCTTGTGCATAAAGGTGTGAAGCCGAGGTATAACCCTCATTAGATAAATATGCAGCACAATCGATGAAATCATAAAAAGTGTTTTTTTTCTTGAACATTCTACCTTCTTCATACCATTTACGACCCATTTCCTGTCCACCTCTAACGTGGGCAATGGCATAGATAAAACCTCTATCTAATAAACTGATTCTTATAGAACTAAACCAAGGATCGGTAGAATTTCCATAAGAGCCATAGGCATAAAGTAGTAATGGGTTTTGGTCACTTTTGATCAATCCTTTTTTGTAAACCAGCGAAATAGGTATTTGAGTACCATCTCGTCCTTCTGAAAACAATCTTTCTGTTCTATATGCTGAAGGTTCATGTCCTCCCACTACTTGGGTCTCCTTGAGAATTGTTTTACTCCGCTCATTCATATCATACTCAAAAATGGTATTTGGTGTGGTTAGTGAAGCATATCTGAATCTAAGTTTTTTCGTATTGAATTCAGTATTGGTTGTTGGGTAAACTACATAGGCGGGTTCATCAAAAGAAACCTCATGATGATTTCCTGTTTTTTGGTGAATAACCTTGAGCGAGGTAAGTGCATTGGATCTTTGAGAAATCACTAAATGTTCACTAAATACTTGAATTGAACTTAGCAAAGTATCCGGATTATTTGATATCAATGTTGACCAATTCTCAAGATGAGTAGAATCTTGAGAAGTTTCCATCAATCTAAAGTTCTGTGCTTCCCAATTAGTAAGCACATAGAATTTATCTTTAAAATGCTCAATGGAATATTCATGAGGACCATTTCTCGGAGTAAATTGACGGAAGCTACCCAAAGGTTCTTGAGCAGAAAGAATGTGATAATCAGTTATTAAAGTACTTCTACAAGAAATTACAATGTAATCGTCTGACTTTGATTTTTTCACACTTATGTAAAAAGAGGGATCTTGTTCATGATACATCATGACATCTTCCCCCTGATCAGTATTTAACTGATGTCTCCAAATTTTCTCAGAGAGCAATGTAATATTGTTTTTGGTTGTATAATAAAAAGTGCGATTATCATTGGACCAAGCACCTCCTGGTTCTGTATTAATTATTTCGTCCTTCAATAATTTTCCTGTTTCAAGATTTAAAAATTTGTATGTGTACACTCTCCGGCTGAGGGTATCAACAGCGTAGGCTAGTATCGTGTTATCTTTACTGATTCGAAGCCCACCAACGGCATAGTAGTCATATCCCTTGGCCAATTCATTGACATTGAGCATTACAGATTCTTTTGCATCTAGGTTACCTTTCTTGCGACAATAGATGGGGTATTCTTGGGCCTCTTCAAAACGGGTGTAATACCAATAACCATTTTTGAAATAGGGAACGGAGGTATCATCTTTTTGAATACGTCCTGTCATTTCCTTGAATAGTTTTTTTTGCAAGTTATCTGTGGGTTTCATGACCTCAATCGTATAGGTATTTTCATCTTCAAGGTATTTGACTACCTTATTTGTTTGATCATCAGGATCAGTAGCTGTTTTTTGTTGGTCAGTAAGTCGCATCCAAAAATAAGGATCCACACGTGTGTTCCCGTGTGATTCTAATAAAGAATCTTCCCTTTCTGCGATAGGTGGAATAATTTTTTGGATCTGCATATCTGTTGTTGGATTGGTCTCTCTGCAAACTGATAAAATGCTAAAAGCGAAGAGGGGTAACAATAATGATTTTTTCATAGCCTAAAGATATGTAAATCAAAAATCATTAATTATTCAGGAAGGACTATGAAACTACCATTCATTAGGCCATAATGACCAGGGAAAGAACATATAAATTCATAGTATCCAGGAGCAGGAGCATCAAATGTGATGGTAGTGCTTTCGCCACCTCCGATCAACTTTGTTGCTGCAAGAACATTTTCTTTCATATTTTGAGGCACATAATCTTGTTTTTTGGCACTCATTGCGGCCATTCCAAATGCGGCTTTATCGGTACCCGCAGAGAGTAATATCCAATTATGACCCATACTAAGGGCTGACATTTGTCCTGTATGGGTTAAGGTTAGTTCTACTGTTTGCCCAGCATTTATCTCTATTTTATCAAGGTTATAACGCATCATGTCATCTCCTTCAATACTGATTTTAACTATTTTTGGAATTTTAGTATCAATAATTTTTTCAGTAAGTGAAGTTGTTTTTTTTTCATTGCTTCCGCTACATGACATCATAAATAAAGTTGATAACCAAAGGATTTGAATTTTTTTCATCGATAATTGTTTAGGTTTTTTCACTTGCATAATTAACGCACAATTCCTGTGCTTGGTTTCTTTTTTTCCTTATTTTATTTGAACTTTTTACTTACCGTGAAATTTTTTGAATTGAGCTCATATTTATAAAAACCTTCACCTGTTTTTTTACCTAAATAACCGGCGGCAACCATATTTACCAAAAGAGGACATGGACGATATTTATCATCACCAATCCCTTCCTGAAGTACTCTCATAATAGAGAGACAGACATCAAGTCCAATAAAATCGGCAAGTTGCAAAGGACCCATAGGATGTGCCATGCCTAGTTTCATTATAGCATCTATTTCGGAAACTCCAGCTACCCCTTCAAATAGAGAAAATATGGCTTCATTGATCATTGGCAAGAGTATGCGATTGGCTGTAAATCCAGGATAGTCTTTGACTTCAACTGCTATTTTTTCTAGATTAGTGACTGTTTTTATTATCGCTGAGATTGTATCTTGGGAGGTTGCAAAGCCTTTAATAATCTCAACCAATTTCATGATGGGAACAGGATTCATAAAATGCATGCCAATGACCTGGGCAGGCCTTCGGGTAACTGAAGCTATTTTAGTGATGGATATGGATGAGGTATTGGTAGCTAAAATGGCATCTTTTGGAGCATAATTATCTATTTCTTGAAAAATATTTTTTTTGACTTCATAATTTTCAGTGGCGGCTTCAATGACTAAATGGCTAGAGGCTACCCCATCCTTTAAGTTGTTGAATGTCACTATTCTTGATAGGATTGAGGCTTTTTCAGAATCTTTAAGTTGCTCTTTAACTATTTGCCTCTCAATGTTTTTCTCAATATTTTTGAGAGCATTTTTAAGACGAATTTCATCAATATCAATAAGTGCTACGTTAAAGCCATATTGGGCGAAGACGTGTGCTATTCCATTACCCATGGTACCTGCTCCGATGATCGACACTTGGTTTATGTTATTCATGATGTAAAGAGTTTAATGGCTAAACGAATCTTCAGAGGACAAATCTAAAAAGAATAAAAAAATAGATGTTGCACAACGTCTTAAATTATATGATGACATCCATCTAGTAGATTAAGTTTTATTATTCCGAACTTTAGTTCTCAGGATAAGCCTGAAGCCTCAGTTCAAATTATTTATACATTTTTTTTGATACAATTTAGATCTTCGAATGATTCAATGAGCCTTTTTACAAATGTTTTTTCACCTTCTCTGAGCCACTTTCTAGGGTCATAATATTTTTTATTAGGCTCATCAACGCTATTTGGATTTCCTATTTGACATTGAAGGAAACCTTCAAATTCTTTGTAGTAATTTTTCACACCTTCCCAATAGGCCCACTGCATATCGGTATCAATATTCATTTTGATGGCTCCGTAAGATATGGACTCTCTTATTTCATCCATGGTGGATCCTGATCCACCATGAAACACAAAGTTTACAGGATTGACTCCAGTACCAAATTTTTCTTGAATGAATTCTTGAGAATTTTTAAGAATGGTGGGGGTTAGTTTGACATTTCCTGGCTTGTAAACTCCATGAACGTTGCCAAAAGCAGCAGCGACTGTAAAATGGTTACTGATTGCTTTCAATTTTTCATAAGAATAGGCTACCTCTTCGGGTTGGGTATATAGCTTAGAATTGTCTATATTTGTATTGTCTACCCCATCCTCTTCACCTCCGGTTACACCTAATTCTATTTCTAAGGTCATGTCCATTTTCGACATTCGATTAAAGTATTTCGTAGAAATAGCCATATTCTCCTCAAGTGATTCTTCAGATAAATCTAACATATGCGAACTGAAAAGTGGTGCTCCTGTTTTTTCAAAATGTAATTCGCTGGCATCAAGTAAACCATCAATCCATGGTAGTAATTTCTTAGCAGCATGATCGGTGTGCAAGATAACCGTAACCCCATACTGTTCAGCCATATGGTGAACGTGATGAGCGCCTGAGATGGCACCTGCTATCGCTGAAACCTCTTGCTTATTAGAGAGTCCTTTTCCGGCATGAAATTGTGCACCACCATTTGAGAACTGAATCATTACTGGCGATTGAACTGCTTTGGCAGTTTCCAGCACCGCATTGATTGTATTTGAACCGGTTACATTGACTGCTGGTAAGGCAAATTGATTATTTTTTGCATGATTAAGAAGATCGGTTACTTCGGTTCCGGTTAAGACACCAGGTCTGAATTGCATAAGTTGAAATTTTATTTAAAATTAACAAGCTGCAAAGCTACTTGATAAACTATATAAATTTCATCAATTCAATGGAATTAAATAATAACTAGATTTTACAAATAATTTTATAATTTGAGGTTGCTAGATCAATTATTTTTCTAAAATTTCAGATTTGAGTGTTTTCTCTCAGTTAAAACTTTTGCTTAATATTTGTTATTAAGTAAGGGAATATATGAAATGATAAACATTTTTGAAATTTTTAAAAATAGAACTTAAAACAAATTATTATTGTTTTTATATGAAAAAACCAAGATTATCTACTGCGCAAATTTGGAATATGAGTATGGGGTTTATGGGGATTCAATTTGGGTTTGCGCTCCAAAATGCGAATGCAAGCAGGATTTTACAGAACCTTGGTGCTGACATTGAAAGTTTGTCATGGTTTTGGCTCGCGGCTCCGATTACTGGTTTGATTGTACAACCTATCATAGGTCATTACAGTGATCAAACATGGAGTAGATTTGGACGTAGGAAACCTTTTTTTTTGACGGGGGCATTGCTAGCAGCGATTGCTTTGTGTATCATGCCTAATGCTGGAGTATTGACTGTAGCCCTTCCACCTATCATGATTGGTGCAGGTATGTTGATGATCATGGACGCCTCTTTTAATATTGCCATGGAACCCTTTAGGGCACTGGTAGGGGACTTACTGCCCGAAGATCAAAATACCTTAGGGTTTTCTGTACAAGCCACACTGATAGGCATAGGTGCGGTAGTGGGCTCTTGGTTACCTTACATTTTGGTTAACTTTTTAGGCGTTTCCCAATCAGTATTACCAGGTGAGGTGCCTGACAATGTTATTTATAGTTTTTATATTGGAGCTGTGGTTTTGGTCGGTTCTATCTTGTGGACCGTTTTGAAGACCAAAGAATACAGTCCAGCTGAACTGCAGTCTTTTAATTCCCAAGAAGTCCTAGAAACAGATCTGAGTTTGATGAACATCTTTACAAGTTTTAAACAAATGCCTCAAATAATGAAACACCTAGGTTGGGTTCAGTTTTTTAGCTGGTTTGGCTTGTTTTGTATGTGGGTTTACTCGACACCTGCTATTTCTCAGCATGTCTATGGTACTGATATTGATGACAGTAGTTCATCACTTTTTAATGAAGCAGGTAATTGGGTTGGTGTAATGTTTGGTGTATATAATGCGGTTTCTGCTGGCTTTGCAATGTTGTTACCCATACTATCTAAAAAGATTGGGAAAAAGCAAACCCATAGTTTAGCTTTAACCTTTGGTGGAATCGGATTGTTGTCGATTTATTTTGTCCAAGATCCTATGATGTTGATCCTCTCCATGTCATTGGTGGGTATGGCCTGGGCAAGTATTCTATCCATGCCCTATGCTCTTTTAGCAGGAACAATACCTCTGACCAAAATGGGAATTTACATGGGTATATTTAATTTCTTTATCGTAGTTCCTCAAATAGTTAGTGGAATCATAGGAGGACCAATTGTAAAAAATCTTTTTAATTCACAAGCGATATTTGCTATTATGATGGGAGGGTTATCGCTCATCATAGCTGCCATTTTTAGTATGTTTGTTATAGAAAGAAAGGCTGATAAGGATATTATATGATTCTATTGGTAGGTCTTTAAACTCTATACGTATCCGGTTTCCAATTTTTGATCTCCTTTTTGATTTCTTTTCGAGTAAGATTTTCATTAAGTGCTCGCTCGATGAGCTGTAAAAATTCGTCATCTGGGGCAAAACGTAGTGCTACAATTTGTGAAGTCCTCAGTTTTGGTGGTAATAATTTGCCCGTGAGTGCATAATGTCTCAGATTTTCTTCCGCTCTAATGGCTCTGTCTTGTGCTTTTAAAGGGAATATTCTGAGGTACCACATTATGATGGATAAAAGAACAGATATTAAAATGAAAAGGAGAGCTGGATAAGAGGTATCAGCGTTTTCTTTGAGAAAATAATTTATGCCCCCACCTGCGAGTGCTAGTATTCCTAGAGATAAGAGGCCATGAAAACCTTTAAGGAAAATGGTATGATTTTTAAAATTTTGAGTTTGTTTCATATTTTTTAAATTTTGTTCTTGTAGATAGACTGAAATTGTATCTGTGAAAAGTTAAATTTTATTTTTTCAGCTAAATGAAGAGAGGTACTTTTCAAACTTTTTCATCACATACAAATGCACTTTGGCCTGAGTATATTTATATATGAACCAAGGTAATCGAGGTATAAATTCATGAATGGCTGTAATAATATATTCACCTTCCAAAATTGATCGAAATTCTAACCAACCTGTATTGCTCCTCTTAGATAAAAATCCTCCGGTGATATAAAAAAGCTGCCGATTTTGATCACTTCTGTTTTCGATGTATTCCAATTGTAATAAAGGGATACCCAAAAGAGTAAAAGTTAATATTTTTTGATCTTCTTTGAAATCAATAATTCTTCCAAACATATCGCTCAACCAGATAGGGTATTGTTTTGCTACCCAAAGCGAGGTTTTTTTACCTGGATTGGAAATCCTTTGAACACTTCTTACCGTATTTTTTTCTTTCACAGTGGCAACTCCCTGAGGTATTTTTGGAATGGTTACAGATTTATCGAGGGCTCTTTTGATGGTTTCAGTTAAGGTAAACTTAGGACAAATAGATAGGTCATTTTGCTCTTTCAAGGTCATATCATGTCTGAGACTTTCTATCAATGGTGATACAAAATCTCTACTAGAGCCACTGAACAAGCCTACCCATAATTTGGACATACCCAATGAAAAAAAAGGTATGGAAAAGATCCATCTTTTTTTATTCATTTCTTTGGCTGTTAGTTTTAATAAATCCATGTAATGAACGATTTGAAGACCTCCTATTTCGAATGGACAGTTATATAACTTAGAATTACCGAGAGTATAATGGATATATGTCAAGGCAACTCTTAGATCAATGGGTTGGTTGTTGGACTTTGTCCAACTAGGGCAGGCCATAATGGGTAAGTTTTTTACTAATTCTTGTATAATATTGAATGATGATCCCCCTGGTCCAATGATGATGCCTGCGCGAATGGGAGTAATTGGGATTTGTCGAGACCCTAGCACCCGTTCTACTTCATATCTTGATTGCAAATGTTTTGAAATATTCAAGTTATCTTTTGGGAGGATGCCTCCTAAATACACAATATGAGTAAGCTTGCAGGCTTTGGCAGCTCTAGAAAAATTATCAGCAAGCAATAAATCAGTATCTTCAAAATTACTTTGATTTAGTCTTGTCGAGGGTTGCATGGAATGAACTAAATAAAGTGCATAATCAACACCGTTAAGGGCTTTAATACTACTAGAAATTGAAAACAGATCTACCGTTCTCCATTCAATACCTGAATTTGAAGAAACTATTTGTTTCCGTGAAAGAGCAATAATATGATATTCATTTTTGTAAGTTTCGATGAACCATCTACCAATGAATCCCGATGCACCTGCAATAGCTAATTTCTTTTTTTGTTTCAATTTTTGAGTATTTATTGATTAAATTTTAAAAAGTTTTCCGTTAATATATAATCTTAACAAAATTTTTATAGAATTAATTGTGCTTTTGATTTTAAAGTGAAACTAGTGTTTCATCAAAATTAATTGATAAAATTTTCAATGGAAAGTGAATTTAAACCGTCCTGATAATGGTAAGAGAAACTATAGAATTCAATGGGGATTGATTTTTTTTTAAAAAAGGTATTGCCCAAAAATTTTTAATAATTTAAACTCTTTGAAAGCTTAAATTAAATTTTATTAAAGGATAAATTAATGTAAAGCAAAATGCTTTATCTATTAATCTTTAATAATCCAAAGTATAAAAAGGATCATAGTATTTAATATTAAACTTGTTTGTTAGATTTGTTCTAAGGTTAATTTTTTTATTAAAATCCAAGAATTTATGGCAAAGTGTGTTTGTTTGGGTGCAAAGTTAAAATGTTCTTTTGGAAATAAGCCCGTTGATATGTTGGTGTTACCCTTAAATAAAACTATTACGGCTTTTTTCAAACCTTTGGCGAATAAGATGGATTTTATTCCTGCGCTAAATGTGCCTTCATTTGGATTATGTTTATCTCCTGCGAATCCTTTGAATTGGAAAATGGCAGGTCCAGTTCCTGTATTTATCCCTTCCACATGTATTCCTGTTCCAGTCTCACCTTGGAGTCCTGTGGCAGAAAAAACGAAAATAGGGGGTCAGCCTGCCATGCTAGATACTAGCAAAACAACTTGTGCTTTCACAGGATCAATTAAGGTTGATGATCCAGGTCAAACGACCGTTGAAGCTAATTAAGCTTTTGATATATTTTTGAAGTAGGTGCATAATGGTATTCAAAAAGAGATTTTAAGTTAGATAATTAGATAACTTATTTTTAGGATATGTGCTGGGGAACGATAATACTTTTATATATGTGTAATTTGAGATTTTTCAAATCTTAAAAAACAATATTTTGCCTTACAAACAACATTTTTTCATTCTATAAATGGCTAAAAAATATTTTTCGATACTTTTATTACTGATTATTTCCTGCAAAATATCAGCACAATGGCATCCTGATCAAATTGAGATCATACGAGATCAATGGGGTGTACCTCATATTTATGCACCTACCGACGCTCAGGTTTCCTATGGATTGGCCTGGGCACATTCTGAGGATAATTTTGGTGTCATTCAATCTACTTTGCTCGCAGCTAAGGGTATGCTAGGTTTACATTTAGGCAAGGATGGTGCGATTGTGGACTATGTCACTCACCTACTTCGTACTAAAGAAATTGTGGAGACCCATTTGTCCGAAGTCTCTCCAGAATTTTTAAAAGTAGTTCAAGGTTATTTGGCTGGTATTAATAGCTATGCAGCCGAACATCCAAAAGAGGTTTTTGTGAAAAAAGCTTTTCCCATTACGGTTCAAGATGTATTTCAGGCTTATGTCCTACAGCTTGCGATCATGGATGGCGCAGATGGAGTGATTACTGATTTATTTAATGGGAAAATAGATCATTCAGCCCTCGTTGGAATTGGATCAAATGCTCTGGTCTTTAATCGAAATAAGACCAACAGTAATCATGTGATGCTGGCGGTAAATGCCCACCAGCCTTTGGAAGGTCCGGCATCTTGGTATGAAGCCCATTTGGTTAGCGATGAAGGATGGAATATGATGGGAGGCTTGTTTCCTGGGGGTCCAGTAGTTTTTCATGGTACCAATGAACATTTGGGTTGGGCTCATACGGTAAATCATCCCGATAAGATTGATCTCTTTCGGCTTGAAATAAACTCTGAAAATGAAAATTTGTATCGTATAGATGAGCAATGGTATGAACTAGAGGAAACTAGTGTTCCTTTGCATGTCAAAACTATTTTTGGATTAAAAATTAGAGTGAAAAAATCAGCTTTTTATTCTAAGTATGGTCCAGTTATAAAAAATGATAAAGGTGTTTTTGCTTTTAAAATGGCTGTTTTTGATGAAATAAGAGCTATTGAACAATGGTATAATATGAATAAATCCACAAATTTAATCCAGTTTAAAAAAGCTTTGGCACAGGTATCAATTCCTGGTTTTAATATCATGTATGCTGATAAATATGACAGCATATTCTATGTTAGCAATGCAAAATTACCTTTAAGGGATCCCGCATTTGATTGGAAGAAAATAGTGCCTGGTAATACCGGTCGTACTTTGAGTACAGGATACCATGAGTTTAAGGATTTGCCTCAGTTAACCAATCCGACCTCTGGATATTTGTTCAATATGAATAATTCTGCTTTTAACGCCTCAGCTTCAGAAGACAATCTGAATTTTAATGATTTTGATCCAACTATGGGTTATCGACTCCATGAAAATAACAGAAGCATGAGATTCATGACGCTTATAGATCAGTATGAGGAGGTAAATTGGGAGGATTTTTTGAAGATTAAATATGATGCCACATTACCAGACTCTCTTAGGTACAATATCAATGTAAATTTACTCTTTACAATGGATCCTAAGCTTGCTGGTCCAGCTGCCGAGACGGTTCGTATTTTACAAAAATGGAACCGGCGTGCAGAATTAAGTGATGTGGGTCCCGCGCATTTCAATGAATTTTATGCTCATTTGATGAGTAAGAAAGAAAGAATAGATGTAGCATTGGTGCAAACGTCACAGATGATAGAATCTCTTCATCATGCGCACAATTATCTACTCGATAATTTTGGAAAAATTCAGGTGTCTTTGGGAGAATATCAATTTTTGGTTCGAGGGAACAAAGCGTTGCCCATGCGAGGTTTGGGAGATGTTTTGGCAGCGATGTATAGCAGACCCTATAGAGATGGTAAGGTAAAAGGAGTAGCGGGAGAGTCATATATTATGCTTGTTCGTTATCCAATTACGGGTCTTCCTATCATAGAAACCATACATAGCTATGGAGCCTCGAATCACCCAGATAGCCCTCATTTTAATGATCAAATGGAAATGTTTGTTGAGCAAAAGCGTAAATCAATGACCTTAGATATCGATATTGTTCGTCAAAATGCTGAAAGTATTTATCATCCAAAATAGTAATAAGAATTCCCTTAATTTATAGGAATTAAATTTTCAATTTTTCTGTCTTTTTTGTTATTTTAGCACCATATTTTATTTATTTGGACAAATTTTCTAATTTTATATTTTTTCCCTTTCTCGTATTTCTTTACGCTTGTGGCACAGAAATGTCCAAACAAAAAGCTGTGTCTATCAAGGTGGTGAGAGAAGATTCAGTAAGTAGTTTTTTTAAATCGCAAGCGGTACTAGCTAATACACCTATCCATATTGCTGAGGGCCTTAAAATTGATTTATGGGCATCAGATATTTTGGCACCTGATCCCATAGCTATGTCTATAGATGATTTGGGTAATATCTACCTGACAAGAACTAACCGACAAAAAAATTCAGAGTTTGATATCAGAGGCCATGAAGATTGGATGACGAGATCAATTGCCTTACAAACCGTAGAAGAAAGAAGAAGTTTACTCAAAGACATATTTGCTACTGAAAAAAGTGAGCAAAACAGTTGGCTTAAAGATCTCAATTCTGATGGAATGCATGATTGGAGAGACTTGGCAGTAGAGCGAGATGAGGTATGGAAACTCCAAGACCTTGATGGAGATGGTATGGCAGAAATATCCACTCGAGTATTGAACGATTTTCACAATGAGATCACCGATGTAGCAGGCGCTCTGTTAGTGCGCAAGGAAGATATGTTTGTCGGTATTGGACCTGATATGTGGCGGCTCAAGGATATTGATCAAGATGGTTATTATGAAAGTAAAGAATCAATCAATACTGGATACGCGATACATATTGGTTTTAGTGGGCATGGGATGTCGGGGGCTATTGAAGGTCCTGATGGTAAAATTTATTGGGGTATTGGAGATATTGGAGCTAATATTACGGATAAAGCAGGGAAAAATCATTTTTATCCTAATCAGGGTGTTTTGGTTCGATCAAATCCGGATGGATCAGATTTTGAAGTTTTTGCAGTGGGATTGAGAAATACACATGAATTTGCTTTTGATGAATATGGAAATATTATTGGACAAGACAATGATGGTGATCACAAAGGTGAAAGTGAAAGATTGGTTCATATCGTAGAGGGATCTGACACTGGTTGGAGATCCAACTGGCAGTACGGTAAGTATACAGATTCTAAAAACAATGGTTACAATGTCTGGATGGATGAATTTATGTTCAAGCCTCGGTGGGAGGGGCAGGCGGCTTATATGCTTCCACCTATAATGAACTATCACAATGGGCCTACGGGTTTTACCTATAACCCAGGTACGGGTTTAGGTAAAAAATGGGAAAATCATTTTTTTGTAAGTGAATTTAGAGGCTATCCCTCTAAGTCCCATATTTGGGGATTTACTTTAAAACGCAGAGGTTTTTCATTTGAGTTAGAAAGCGAAACAGATGTCATGGGTGGTTTACTTCCTACAGGTATTCGTTTTGGTCCTGACGGCGCTTTGTATTTCGCTGATTGGATCAATGGTTGGGATACTAAAAACTTGGGTCGCGTGTGGAGATTGGATGTCTCTGAAGAGCAGAATGACCTTGAATTAGTCCGTAGGGAAACTCAAAATTTGATGAAAAAAAACTATAATGAAGAGGGTGAAATAAATCTTTTTGAGTTGTTAAAATATCCCGACATGCGCATCCGTCAAAAAGCTCAATTTGAATTGGTCAATAGAAGTAAGTCAAAGTTGTTAATCAATGCGATAGCTCAGCAAGAGCATCGACTGATGCGTATTCATGGTATTTGGGGTTTAGGGCAGCTGATCGCCAAAGGTGAAGATCTTGCTTCTGATTTAATACCTTATTTAACAGATGAAGATGCTGAAATCATCGCGCAAACGGCAAAGGTCTTAGGAGATGTGAAATTTATAGCGGCGGGGTCCCATCTGATTCCTTTGCTGTTTCATCAAAATCCAAGGGTAAAATTTTATGCAGCACAAGCTCTCGGCCGAATTCAAGATGAAAATGGAGTAAATGGCTTGATTCAGCTCCTTGCTGAAAATAATGACGAAGATGTTTATCTCAGACATGCGGCGGTATTGGCTTTGAGCAGGATAGGTTTGCAGTCTCCTGTTCTTGATTTAAGAAACAGTCAAGATCGATCTCTAAGAATTGCTGCGGTTTTAGTGCTAAGAAGATGGTCACATCCAGATTTGAGATATTTTTTGACTGACGAGGATGAATTTATAGTTTTAGAAGCTGCCCGTGCAATCAACGATGATTGGTCAGTTTTGGAAGCCTTACCTGACCTTGCTTCATTACTGAATAATACCCAATTGAAATCCGAAGCTCTGGGAAGAAGGGCGATCAATGCAGCTTCAAGGCTTGGAACTCCAGAAACGTTGGCTTGGTTGATTAAATTTGCTCAAAGTGATGATATTTCTTTGGCATTAAAAGTTGAGGCGATTGATGCCTTAAGTCATTGGGCTGAACCTTCTTTGTTGGATCGGGTTGATGGACGTTACAGAGGTCCTCAAAAGAGAGATTTAGAATTGTTAAAGGATCATTTGAAGCCAATGATGGCACGTATGGATATCGAAAATGAAATTAAGGTAAAAGTGGCTTTGATATGTATGTTCGCTGAGGTTGGGGAGGACTCGGCTTCACAGAAAATTCTCGAGCTATTACATAACAATAAGGATGCGCAGGTCCGTGCGACTGCCCTACTGGCTCTTGGTCAATTAAATTATAAGCAACTTGATCAAGTGGTGATTCGGGGAATGACAGATAAGTCATCTATAGTGCGTACGGAGGCCATCGGACTTTTGGCTCAAGTAACCCTCGATAAGGAGAGATTTGATGGTACCATGAAGTCGGTTCTGGAAGAAGGGTCAATTTCAGAACAACAAAAATTATTGAAAGTTTTAGGTCAGCTGGATACGCTAGTTACTCAAGGATTGATCGAAAAGTTGATATTAAATATGCATAATAATAATTTAGACCCCAGTCTACACCTTGAATTGACTGAAGCCGTTGCGCAAACTCATTCTGCCTATTTGAGAGCTCAGTTGGCGGCTTTAGTTACCGACAAATCTTCAGATTTTGATGAGATCATGTATGGAGGAAGTATAGAAAACGGTCGAAATTATTTCTATGAAGGCAGTGCTGGACAATGCGTGAGATGCCATGGTGTAGAAAAAGGCTCTGTTGGTGTAGGCCCCAATTTAGGTGAAATTGGGAGTCTTTTAACACGTAAACAATTGCTAGAAGCATTAGTTGAGCCGAGTAAGCGATTGGCCCCAGGTTATGGAGTGGTGAATCTTACCCTAATAGGGGGGCAAGTGGTGGCTGGTATTTTAATGGAAGAAAATGAAGAAGAACTCATTTTAAAAACGAGTAAAGCCGAACCTATGGAAATTCCTTTGGAAAGAATTGAAACCCGCACCAATACGCCTTCAAGTATGCCTCCGATGGGAGAGATATTAACCAAAAGAGAACTCAGAGATGTCATTGCATTTTTGGCTAGCTTAAAAGAGGATTAAATCGGAGGTTTTAAGTAGTGAAAATTCTTTCACTTATTTTAAAAATATTTGAGTTGTATTTTTTTGTCCAAAGCTTTTAAATAGCTATTTTGGTTTAAAAAAAGTTGCCTTTCTAGAAATATTTCATATTTTAGTAGGAATAATAGTATTCGTGAACATCTCTTTAATGTAGATAGTTCAAAAGGTATAAATACTATTAAATGTTTGAGCATGAAAAAGCACAGAGCGGTTTTGGTAGGTCTTGGTTTTGGAGCAGAATTTATTCCGATATATCAGCATCATCTTGAAGTAGATCTTTATGGCATATGCCGTAGGGATAAGTCTGAACTTAAGGTTATTGGGGATCATTTCAATATTGCAAACCGATACGATGATTATCAAGATGTTTTGAAAGATCCACTAGTAGATTTTGTTCACCTTAATTCACCTATTGAGGACCATGGTTGGATGTCTATTGAGGCATTGAAATCTGGTAAACATGTGATTTGCACAGTTCCAATGGCTACTACTACCAGCGAATGTGAAGAAATTGTTTCATTGGTCAAAGAAACAGGACTCAAATACATGATGGCCGAGACGGTGGTCTATAGCAGAGAGTTTTTGTTCATCAAGGAAATGTACGAGCGTGGTGATCTTGGAGATATTCAATTCATGAAGGCCTCTCATCCTCAAGACATGGAAGGTTGGCCTGATTATTGGAAAAAAATGATTCCTATGCATTATGCTACTCATGTAGTCTCTCCAGTATTGGGATTGGTAGATGGTTGTGCTGAGTACGTCTCATGCTTTGGTTCGGGTAGTGTGAATAAAGAGATCAGCAATCTTTCAGGTAATCCCTTTGCAGTGGAGTCCTGTCATATCAAAATCAAAGATATGGATATTGTAGCCCAAGTTTGGCGTTTTTTATATGATACGGCACGACAATATAGGGAATCTTTTGATGTATACGGAACAAAAAAATCATTTGAATGGGGCTTGGTTGAGGGAGATGAACATGTCATTCATACGGCTAAAAAACCTGAAAATGAGATTCCTAAACTTATAAGTGTTCCTGATTTTGCGCATTTATTACCCCCTGAAATTAGATCTTTTACCAAAATCATTCAAGATGCTGACCATCTTTCTTTTCTGCAAGGAGGAGGACATGGCGGATCACACCCCCATATGGTTCATGAGTTTGTTAGGGCATTGTTAGAAGATCGAGAACCTTGGCCCAATGCTGTAAAAAGTGCTAATTGGACTTGTGTGGGAATATGTGCTCATGAATCGGCTATGAATGGAGGTGAAAGAGTAAAACTTCCAGCATTTACGATTGAGCATAAAGGTTGATTTTGCAAATAAATAGCTTTGCTGACATAATATTGATTTTTTTAAAAAATCTTGAGGTTAAGGGCTAATATTTCAAATTAAATAATTCGCATGATAAAAGCTGAAATAAATAAGTATTTATGGATTTATGTACTGTTGGGTTTTCTTTTTTCTTGCGATAAAAGTAGGGAATCAGTTTATGGCCGCATTGAGGAGAACTCTCTGTATATACTGGAAGATAAGGAATTAGGAACTATTGAAATATATCGAAAAGGCGGAAAATCACCTATTTTGACCCAACACGCTCAACCCAATCATCGCCCTTATATCCACCCAATCGTTGCCCCAGATGGTAAAGGTGTTTTGACAGAATTTAGCCCTTCTCATCATCGACATCAAACAGGATTGTATTGGGGCTTTACGCGCATCAATGGTGATAATGAATTGGTACCAGAAGACAGTCTGAATTCTTGGTTTTATAACCGTGACTTCTTACCGGGTAAGAAGGGTCAAAATAGGTTGGCACGATCTCCTGAAAAAATTGATAGAATAAAAAAGGCAGTTGGTAGAGATTATTTTCATAATGTGGGGGACCAATACTGGCAATTGGATTCTGCATCGGTATTAAAA
>NZHT01000022.1 GCA_002691385.1 Flammeovirgaceae bacterium
CTTCACAATAAAGTAATAACCGTAAAAAACGAATTAGGTGAGGTTCCAGTTGATGTAGCGTTAAGGTATGGAAACACTTACAATGATAACATCCTAACATTTGTGAACAATATAAACACAATTGAGGGAGGGACTCATCTTTCCGGTTTTCGTTCTGCGTTAACCAGAGCCATGAACAACCATGCTTCAAAGAACAATCTAATTAAAGCCAAAAAAAACGAGAAGATATCGCTTACTGGCGAAGACTTCAGAGAGGGGTTAACGGCAATTATTAGCGTGAAAGTTGCTGAACCACAGTTTGAAGGGCAAACGAAAACCAAATTGGGAAATGGTGATGTTAAAGGTTTAGTAGACAAAGTTGTTTACGAAGGCATATTAGATTTCTTAGAACAAAATCCTTCTATTGGTAGAAAGGTTATTGAAAAAGCACTTTTAGCAGCAAGAAGTAGAAGCGCCGCTAGAAAAGCCAGGGAGTTAATTCGACGAAAAAGCGCTCTTGGAGGATCTTCTTTACCTGGAAAACTAGCAGATTGTTCAAATAGAGACCCAGTTTTTTCTGAGCTATACTTAGTTGAGGGTGATTCAGCTGGGGGCTCAGCGAAACAAGGAAGAGACAGAAGAACACAGGCGATTTTACCACTAAGAGGAAAAGTTATTAATGCCGAGAAAGCCAGGATAGACAAACTATTGTCGAATAACGAGGTTCAGTCAATGATAACAGCGTTAGGTGCTGGTTTTGGTGGGTCAGAGGATGATTTAGGTGAAAAGTCTGCTGGAGATTTTGACCCAGAAAAACTAAGATATCATAAAGTAATTATCATGACAGACGCAGATGTAGATGGTTCACATATCAGGACGCTGTTATTAACCTTTTTTTATAGAAAAATGAAAGAAGTAATCGATGGTGGTTATTTATTTTTAGCACTCCCCCCACTATATAGAGTTTCTCAAGGGAAAAAAGAAGCATACGCATATGATGATAACGAAAGAGATAGATTAATAGAAAGAATGAAAAAAGATAATAAAAATACAAAAGTTTCTATGCAAAGGTATAAGGGTTTGGGTGAAATGAACCCAACTCAACTCTGGGAAACAACGATGAACCCCGAAACAAGAACCCTCCTTCAGGTTTCTGTTGAAAGCGCAGCAGAAGCAGCAGAAACTTTTCAAAACCTCATGGGTAGCGATGTAGAGGCAAGAAGAACCTTTATCGAAAAAAACGCAAAATTTGTCGTTAATCTAGACGTATAAAAAAACAGGAAATAAAATGGTAGATTTTAATAGAGACAACACTCTTCCACGCGATATTGTGGATGAAATGAAAGAAAGTTATCTAAATTACTCAATGTCTGTAATTGTGTCCCGTGCGCTTCCCGATGTAAGGGATGGTTTAAAACCGGTTCACAGAAGAATACTTTATGGAATGAGTGAGTTGGGCTCAAGTTGGAATAGACCATATAAAAAATCTGCCAGGATTGTTGGTGATGTTTTGGGTAAATATCACCCACATGGCGATAGCTCAGTTTATGATGCCTTAGTTAGAATGGCTCAGAGCTTTTCTCTTCGTTATGAGCTTGTAGATGGCCAAGGAAACTTTGGATCTATTGATGGGGATAACGCTGCGGCTATGAGGTATACCGAGTCTCGCATGACAAAGCTTTCTAGCGAGATGTTAAAAGACCTAGAAAAAGACACGGTTGATTGGGGTTTAAATTTTGATGAAACCTTAAAAGAGCCCATGGTTTTACCTTCTCAGGTTCCAACATTATTAGTGAATGGTTCAGAGGGAATTGCTGTTGGAATGGCAACAAAGATCCCCCCTCATAACTTGAAAGAAATAATTAATGGTTTGATCGCCTTAGTTGATGATAAAGATATTAGTGTAGAATCCATTATGGATCATATAAAGGGACCAGATTTTCCGACAGCGGGATTAATTATGGGAATGGATGGTTTAAAACAAGCGTATGAAACGGGTAGAGGAAAAATAAAAATGAGGGCTCGTGCTCATATTGAAAGCGCCCCAAGTGGAAAAGATAGCATTGTAATTACCGAGGTTACATACCAAACAAATAAATCTAATTTGGTGGAAAAAATAGCAGACCTTGTGAGAGATAAGAAAATTGTAGGTATTACTGATTTGCGGGATGAGTCAGACAAAGACGGGATTCGTGTTGTTATAGAAACAAAGAGAGACGCGGTTCCAGAGGTTATATTAAACCAACTATATAAACACACACAGTTACAAGACACATTTGGAATTATTTTATTGGCCCTAGTAAAGGGTGTGCCAAAAATAATGCCTTTAAAAGAAATCCTTGGTCACTTTATTGATTTTAGACACGAGGTTGTAGTTAGGAGAACTGAGTTTGAGTTAAAAGAAGCAGAGGCCCGGGCCCACTTACTTGAGGGTTTAAAAATTGCTTTAGACAACATAGATGAGGTTATAAAAATAATAAGGGGAAGCAAAAACCCAACCCAGGCAAAAGAGGGTTTAATGAATGGTTTTAATTTATCTGAAATACAAGCACAGGCAATTTTAGATATGAGATTACAAAAACTCACAAACCTTGAAGTGGAAAAAGTAGTTAATGAATATAAAGAGATAATAAAAATTATTGCTCATCTGAAGGGAATATTAGATAGTAGAAAAAAGAGAATGGATATTATAAAAGACGAACTCCTAAACATAAGAGATCAATATGGAGATGAAAGACTCACTGAAATTCTACCTGTTGATTCGGATTTTTCCATGGAAGACATGATTGCAGAAGAAGACGTGGTTTTGACTATTACCCATAAAGGTTATATAAAAAGAACAGCAGCAAACACATATAGAACTCAAAGGCGTGGAGGAAGGGGTGTCCAAGGCGCCATGAGCAAAGAGGAAGACTTTGTTGAACATTTATTTATTGCGAACACTCACAATTACATGTTGTTTTTTACTGATAAGGGAAAGTGTTATTGGCTTAAAGTGTATGACATACCGCAAGGAGGTCGAGCTGCTCGTGGACGCGCAATTGTTAATTTAATTGGTTGTGAGCCTAATGAAAAAGTGGAGGCCTTTGTAAGCGTAAAAGAGTTTGATGATAAACACTATATCGTGATGGCAACGGAAAAAGGAATAGTTAAAAAAACTGTTTTATCAGCATATGGAAACCCAAGAAAAGGTGGTATATATGCAATAGAAATCAGAGATGGAGACAAATTAATTGAGGCAAGAATCTCAAACGGTGAACACGATATCTTATTAGGAACATATGAAGGAAAGTCTATTCGTTTTTCAGAAAACAACATACGGCCTAGTGGTAGAAAAACAATGGGTGTTAAGGGAATTAAATTAGGATCAGATAAAGACAGGTTGGTTGGCATGTTGGTTGTAAGAAGAGAGGGAACTGTGTTGGTGGCAACGGAAAAAGGAATGGGTAAAAGAACAGATGTTGTTCAATATAGAACACAAACTCGTGGTGGTAAAGGCGTTATGACGATGAGGTGTACAGAAAAAACAGGGAACATGGTAAATATTATGGAGGTTGTAGACTCTGATGATTTAATAATTATTACTGATTCGGGTGTTTTAATGAGGCAACCAGTTGCTGCAATAAGAACAATTGGAAGAGTTACACAAGGTGTAAAACTTGTTAAATTAGATAAGGGATCAAGTATTTCATCTATTACGAGAGTAATTAGTGAAGAAGACCCAATAAGTGAAAAAAAAGAAGTTGATGTCGACACTAAGGAAAAAACCAATAGTTAAAAGTGAGCTTTAACAGAAACCTTTCATTAATAAAGGAGAATGTTGACCGGGCAATAAAAAGAAGCCGTTATAAAAACACTGTTGAGATAGTTGCGGTGACAAAGACTAGGTCATTTCAGTCAATTATTACAGCTCATAATTTTGGAATAAAGTCTATTGGTGAAAACAAAATACAAGAAGCAGAAAAAAAATTTCAACTCCTAGATGAAATGCCTGGGTTAACAAAACGTTTTATTGGCCACCTACAAACAAACAAAGTAAAAAAATGCGTACATTTATTCGATTCAATAGACTCTGTACATTCTCTCAAGCTGATAAAAAAAATATCAACAGAAAGTAAAAAAATAAATAAAAAAACCCCAGTTTTATTAGAAATAAACACAAGTGAAGAAAAACAAAAAAAAGGTTTTTTAAAGAACAGCGTTGAAGAAATATTGTTGTGTTTTGAACAGGAAAACGTAGAAATAAGAGGGTTGATGACAATGGCGCCCTTTACTAATGATGAAATATTAATACGGGACTCGTTTGCATTTTTAAGACAATTAAAAACAGAATTATCTCAAATTTTAAAAACAGACAAATTAAAAGAGCTTTCTATGGGGATGAGTAATGATTATGAAATTGCAATCGAAGAAGGGGCAACCCAGGTTAGGATCGGCACCACGTTATTTGGGCCTAGAACCTGACAGTTTTATTTATAGCTTTTTCATTGGATCAAACCAGGGAATCACATAATCAAACAATCGTCTAAAACCCACATTAACTCTCCACGCTTTCACTTCACTATCAACCTCTTCATCTGAACCAGAAAACCCACCATAAATAAAAACAGGTTTTAAAAGATTAACGCTTATTGATCCAAGGTTTGTGTTCTTTAAAAAACCAACACTTGGAGTTGTTATAGTTGTCTTTGTGTTTGGGGCTTTTATCCCATGCCAAAAACCATTAGTTGTATGCATCACACCTAGGTTTAAGCTAAATGACGTTTTTAGTTTGTTTTTTTCATTTGTTATAGCGGTAAAAGATAAGTCATAGAGGGTCGGCGATTTGTAGCCATATTTGTTTTCTTTAATAGGTGTTTCAACTAAAAAAGAGCCACCAAAAAAAACAGGGTTGTTGGTTTGTTTATAATACACTTGTGTTTCCCCAATCGCTTTATAACACCCATCGCTCATACTAAAATGCCTGTGATCCGTCATTTCATCTTTGTTTTTAAGAAAAAACGGATCAGAGGTTAATGTGTTTTTCGATGGAAATGATAATCCGCCTCCTAAAAAAAATCGTGGACCGGACCCCTTGCCTGTGTTTTTTATTAAATATCGAGCTAATAGCTTTGTGTCACCCAATAATCCTCCCAATGCATTTGAAAAACTTGTGTTGCTCCCTTCTGTTCTGTGATGAATACTTTCTCCACTTCCTTCCCAAATCATTCTTCTAACACCAACAACTTGGCTCAAGGAAATGTTTAAATAGTTTGAGAGCCCAATAGTTAAGATTGGTGAAAAAACAAAAGAAACCATTCGTCCTTCATGTTCAATTGTTTCTTGAGAGTTAGGTAGAACATCGTGCCACCAATCGATGTACTCGTTTGAACTATTTAACCCAAACATAATCTGACCGGCCCAAAGACCAATGCCTCTATCTGAATTGCCAACTGGCATCGAGGGGTTTCCTCAAAGAGCTCATTGACCTCTTAAAGAAACAATGAGAGATATAATTATAATGAAATATTTTATCATTTAGTTTATATTAGCAGAACATGAATAAAAACAAATATAGTATTTATAGGCCTCTAAAATACACAAAAAAAACCAAGTCTTTTGGACATTCTGTTTATAAATATAAAAAAGAAAGAACATATGTACCAGATCTTTTTTCCAAAAAAAACATTAATCCAGAAAACTTTTTAAATTTAAAAAACAAGTTTTCAATAAATAATATTTTAATATTTGACAAGGTGAAACCTTTTACGAAAAAAACATGTATAGTTGGCCATGTTAATCGATCAGGTTTTAATTTTCTTATCAACTCAACTCCAATAAAAAATCTTCCAATGTTTCCAGACATGTCAAAAATATATATACCCTTGAAAGGTTTTAAAAAAATCAAGGTGCACACACTAGGACCAAAAAGATTTAATAGTGGGACTTTGATTGATGAGGTGTCGTCTGAAACAAGTGGCCTTATTTCACCTTTGTGGCACTATGTAGGCGTTAAGGTTTCAGCTGTTGCTTTTTAAAAAACTTTGTTTTTTTCTTTGTTTTTGCTGAAAAAACTAAAGTTGTAAAAATCGTTGTTTGAATTGGTGATAAAATTAAAAAACCATTTCGTTAAAAAAAAGCAACAACCACAGGCAAGATAAGTTCTAAAAAAAAAGAAAAAACCAAAGAAGACAAAAGAAAAGCAAAAGGAAAAATTAGCGCTTTACTTAAAATTGGACTCTCTAGCATTAAGTTCTTTATTGAAATCATAGTTTTATAGATTAAAAAACAAAAACCGAGCCTTTAAATATTTTGTGTCACCTTGCCATGTTTTGAAACTTGTTTTGTTATTTTTATACCTAGTTTTACGTTGTTTAAAGCTAGGGCAACATTTGTTTTTAGGCTTTTCCCATTTGTTTTTTTTGTAATGGTCTTTAATAAAAAAGGAGTTAGCTCCTTACCTCTAATATTTAGACCTCTACTTTTATTAATAGCTTCTTGAATAATACTTTTTATCTTGCTTTCTGGTATTTCATGTTTTTTCGGAACCGGGTTCATAACCAACAAAGAAGACAAGATCCCCAAGTTTTTATGTTCGCAATATATCTCGGATATTTCCTTAGCGCTGTTTGTTTTAATATTAAGTTTTAATCCGCAGGTCCTTGAATAAAAAGAAGGAACGTCAGATGTTTTATAACCAACAACAGAAACCCCGTGGGTTTCAAGGGACTCCATGGTCTTGGGTAGGTCCAATATGGCTTTTGCTCCAGCCGAAACCACAACAATTGGAGTCTCTGAAAGAGCGATTATGTCTTGTGAAATATCAAAAGACTTACTTGATCCTTTGTGAACGCCCCCAATTCCACCAGTTGCAAAAACTGAAACACCAGACTTGTATGCTATCCAGATCGTGGCTGAAACGGTAGTCGCGCCATCTTTTTTTTTAGCAACAAAGGTTGAGATTTCCCTTTTTGATGTTTTTGCCAATTTTCCTGATTTACAAACCCACAAGAGCTCTTTTTTTGTTAACCCAACATGAACGTTGCCTTTTAAAATTGCGACAGTGGCTGGTGCTACGTTGTTTTTCCTGCAAAGCTGTTCTGTTTTTTTTGCAAAATCATAGTTTTCTGGGTAAGGCATTCCATGTGCAATTATTGTAGATTCTAATGCTAAAATTGGCAACCCTTTTTCTTTGTGTTTTTTTACTTCTTTAGAATAGACATATTTCATAAAATTAATTGTATGATAGAATAAAGCATTAAAAGTGATATCTGTAGACCCACAAAAATACAAACTTTCAAAAAGAATTAATTTAAAAAAAGGGCCCTCTGGTCTCTTTGTTGTAATTGATAGAAAAAGTCGCGTTATAATGAAAGATGCCCATAGAATTTTAAAAATAGCAAATCAAATTAAGACAATAGAGCCAGATATAAAGATTGGGGTGTTTTCCACGGCCCCTGTTTGTAGCAAGACAAAGGTTTTTTTGTCAGATAACAACTTACATATAACATTAAAATAAAATGTTTAGAGTTCTTTTTCCGAAGAATAAAAGTATTTTTAAAGAAATAATCTTTTTATCCTATCCAGTGGTTCTAAGCAACGTGAGTCGAGTTTTAATGAGTATTTTTGATGTTGCCATGGTTGGACGTTTGGGGCCGGAGGCGTTAGCGGCAACGGGGATGGGTGGAATGCTGGTCTGGGCTCCAATGAGTATCGCCTTAGGAATTAGAACGGCAGTTCAAACTGTTTCTTCGAGGCGCTTGGGACAAAAAAAAGAAACCGAAGCCGGGCTTGCGTTTCACAACGGTTTGATTATGGCGGCTGTGTTTGGTGTTCCTGTTACAATTTTAGGGTGGGGTTTCTCAGATACAATTGTACCTTTTTTCCTAACAGATGCAAAAACGATATCGCTTGCTATAGACTATACATCTATTGTATTCATAAGTCTTTTATTTTCTGTTTTTGGTTTTGTTTTTGTTGGTTTTTTTACAGGAATTGAAAAAACTAAATTTCACATGACAGTAACGATTGTTAGCAACCTTATCAATTTGTATTTGAATGCGGCTTTGATTTATGGCTCAGATGGAATAGAGGCCTTTTTTAAAGAAAGTGGTTCGGGTTTTTCTTTTTTATCTGTTCTTTGGGGTTGGACCACATTCCCCGCGTTAGGCGTTAAAGGTGCTGCAATAGCCACTCTTGTTGCATCTATTTGGATGATGTTTCATTATTTTATTTATTTGTTTTCCAAGGATATTAAAACAGTTTTTGAGGTTTTTTCTTTTTCTTTTGATTGGCCCATGATGCAAAGACAGCTCCGGCTCGCTGTACCAATGGGCGTTCAAGAGTGTATTATAGCGTTTGGTTGGACTTGTTTTTTAAAAATTGTTGGGATTATAGGAATTCTTGAGCTTGCAACAACACACATCATCTTTACAATAATGCATGCTTCTTTTATGCCAGCGATGGGTATTGGAATGGCATGCTCTACTCTTGTAAGCAAGTATATGGGAGAAAAAAAGATTCACAAATCCGTGGATAGCATAAAGGAGTCTGTTCGTTTGGCTGAGTATGGAATGGGAACATTAGGTGTTAGCTTTATCATTTTTCCAGAATTTTATTTATCCATTTTTACTAGTGATAAAAACATTATTGAAATGGGAAAAGTTGGTTTACAGGTTGTTGGTGGGTTGCAATTTCTAGACGCTGTTGGTTTTGTTCTTCTTTTTGCTCTTATTGGAGCAGGTAATACAGTTTTCCCTGCTGTTGTAGAGTCTTTATTGGTTTGGACAATTGTTGTTTTTGGTACATATTTTTTAGGTGTTTACTTAGACTATGGATTTTCTGCTCCTTGGATATTGTTCCCGGTTTATATGTTTTTATTTGCTGGAATTATGACGTGGAAAGTACTCCAGGGTGACTGGAAAAATATTGAAGTGTAGTTTTTGTTATAACCCTTCGTGTTTAGAGTACATTTATACATTAAATTTGAAGCTGTAAACTTTTACTAAAAACATCTATATGTTAAAAAAACAGCAAGACATTGATCCACAAGAAACACAAGAGTGGATAGAGTCTATCGAAGACGCCCTTGAAGAACACGGCTATGAAAGAACTCGGTTCCTTTTAGAAACATTAATTGATTTTGCTCAATCTAAGGGTGCTCGACTACCATTCAATACTTCTACTCCATTTTTAAATACAATCCTCCCTGATCAAGAACCAGATTATCCTGGAAACAGGGAGTTAGAACGAAAAATTAAAACTATAGTTCGCTGGAATGCAATGGCGATGGTAACCAAAGCCAACAAAGAGAAACCGGGTATAGGTGGACACATATCAACGTTCGCCTCTGCGGCAACCCTTTATGAGGTCGCTTTTAATCATTTTTTTAAAGGCCCAGATCATCCTTCCGGCCAAGACATGATATTCTTTCAAGGACACGCGTCTCCTGGGATTTATTCGAGAGCGTTCCTTGAAGAGCGCTTAACAGAAACGAACCTAAACAACTTTCGTCAAGAGCTGTCTGAAGGTGGGGGTCTTTCATCATATCCACACCCATATCTTATGCCGGATTTTTGGCAATTTGCTACAGTTTCAATGGGGCTTGGTCCTATGATGGCTGTATATCAGGCTAGGTTTATGCAATATATGATTGATCGAGGTTTTATTGAAAACAAAGGAAGAAAGGTTTTTGCTTTTTTAGGCGATGGAGAAATGGATGAGCCTGAAGCAACGGGTGCTTTGACTCTTGCATCCAGAGAAAACCTCAGTGACCTTATTTTTGTTGTAAATTGCAACTTACAGCGCCTTGATGGTCCTGTTCGGGGAAACTCGAAAGTTGTACAAGAACTAGAGGGTGCGTTTCGTGGAGCTGGTTGGAACGTAATTAAGGTTGTTTGGGGGTCAGATTGGGATGGTTTATTTGAAAAAGACACCAGTGGGTTATTGTTAAAGAGAGTTGAAGAGGTTGTGGATGGAGAACTTTTAAAATATGTTGTTGAAGGAGGCGCCTATATTCGTGAACATTTTTTTGGTAAATATCCTGAACTTTTAAAGTTAGTTGAGCATCTTTCCGACAAAGAAATTGAACAATTAAGTCTGGGTGGTCATGATCCCGTTAAGGTCTATGCCGCGTTATCAGAGGCTGTAAACCATAAAGAGTCACCAACGGTTATATTGGCTAGAACGATTAAGGGATATGGTTTGGGTGAGGCTGGAGAAGGGAGAAACATAACCCATAATCAAAAAAAGCTAAACCAAGAAGAGTTATTGTATTTTAGAGATCGTTTTAACGTTCCTTTATCGGATGATGAGGCTTATTCAGCGTCATTTTATCGTTTTTCTAAAGAATCTGATGAGTATAAATATTTAACTAGCCGTCGTAAAGAACTAGGTGGGTCGTTGCCCTATAGAAACCAAAAGGCTTTTGAATTAAAAGTCCCCGAAATATCTATATTTCAAGAGATGTTGGATGGAAGCGGAGAACGTGAGGTTTCTACTACAATGTCTTATGTTCGTTTTTTGACAATTCTTGCAAAAGACAAGAGTATCGGAAAGCATGTTGTGCCTATTGTTCCCGATGAGGCAAGAACGTTTGGTATGGATCCTTTATTTAGACAATTGGGTATTTATGCTCACGCTGGTCAATTATATGACCCAGTAGACTCAGATCAGTTTTTGTATTATAAAGAAGCTAAAAACGGTCAGATATTAGAAGAGGGAATAAATGAAGCCGGGGCAATATCATCTTTTATTGCTGCGGGTATGAGCTACAGTAACCACGGTGTTCATATGATTCCTTTTTACATTTATTACTCTATGTTTGGTTTTCAAAGAGTTTGGGATTTTATCTGGGCTGCTGGAGACATGAGAGCAAGGGGTTTTTTATTAGGTGGAACTGCTGGAAGAACAACTTTAAATGGAGAAGGGTTACAGCATCAAGATGGACATAGTCACCTAGCGGCTGCTTCAACTCCAAATATTAAAGCATATGATATAGCCTATTCTTATGAGATTGCTGTAATTGTTCACTATGGGATGAAAGAAATGGTTGAACAAGATAAAGATGTTATTTATTACTTAACTTTAGAAAATGAAAATTATAAACATCCACCAATGCCAAAAAACATTCAAAAAGATATTGTAAGAGGCTTATATAAAGTTCATGGAACAGTTAAGCCAACCGTTAGAATATTGGGTAGTGGCCCCCTAATGAGAGAGGCTTTAGAAGCGGCAAGTTTGTTAAAAAAAGATTGGGGAATTGAACCTGGTATTTGGAACGTCACCAGTTTTAGTGAGTTGCGAA
The DNA here is from genome assembly GCA_002691385.1 of Flammeovirgaceae bacterium. Lineage (GTDB taxonomy): Bacteria > Bacteroidota > Bacteroidia > Cytophagales > Cyclobacteriaceae > UBA4465. The sequence goes on from NZHT01000022.1 coordinate 11,264, forward strand.
GAAACGCAGAAGAAACAGAGCGATGGAACTTAATGCACCCTGAAGATAAACAAAAAAAATCGCATATTGAAAAATGTTTGAGTACAAACGCTGTTCCAACTATAGCTGTTTCTGACTATGTAAAAATGGTGTCTGAACAAATTGGTCCTTATGTCCCGGGTCCTTATTATGCTTTAGGTACAGATGGTTTTGGTAGAAGTGAAACAAGAGAGTCGTTAAGGCGGTTTTTTGAGGTTGATAGGTTTTATATTGTTTTAACCGCAATCCGTGCTTTAGCAAATGAAAATAAAATTGAAATGAGTATGGTTGAAAAAGTTATGAGCAAATACAACTTAGACTCAGAAAAGCCTAGCCCAATTACTGTTTAAGGATTTACTATGATAAAAGAGGTGTTATTACCAGATTTAGGAGAGGGAATAGACGGAGCCGAAGTAAGTGAAATAACCGTTTCTGTGGGTGATGTTATTTCTAAAGAAGATACTGTCTTGGTTTTAGAGTCTGATAAAGCCTCCATGGAGATACCGGCAGAAGAACCAGGTGTGGTTAAAGAAGTGTTGGTTTCAGTTGGAGACAGCGTGGCTCCTGGTGTTCTTTTATTAAAGATTGAAACTCATGAATCACAAAAAACAGAATCAAGCAAAGAAAAAACCGGTACAAATAAATCATTGACAGAGGTTTTGCTACCAGATTTAGGAGAGGGAATAGAAGGAGCTGAGGTAAGTGAGATAATGGTTTCAGTTGGTGATGTGGTTTCGAATGAAGATACTGTATTGGTATTAGAGTCCGATAAAGCTTCTATTGAGATACCGGCAGAATGCTCTGGCGTGGTTAAAGAGGTTTTAGTTTCAGTTGGTGATAGTGTATCTCCCGGTGTTCTTTTATTAAAAATTAAAGGTAACGAATTATTAATAAGTCAAAATGAAAAAGAACAAACACAAAAAGAAGATAAGAAAAACAGTTTTGTAGAACATCAGCCTCAACAAGAAGTTAAAAGTAAGATGAATGAATCTATTGTTTCTGGTTCGGTTTTTGCTTCACCGAGCGTTAGAAGGTTGGCAAGAGAATTAAATGTTAACCTTGGTGTTTTAACGGGTACTGGACGCAAGGGTCGGATTACCAAGGATGATCTACACGCACATATTAAGATGCTTATAGAAATGGGTTCCGGAACCCATTCTTACCCAAAGAAAAAAATAGATTTTTCGAAGTGGGGAGAAGTTGAATTACGGAAGCTAACAAAAGTTAATAAAATAACTGGAAAAAGGCTTCAGCAAGCATGGCGAGATATTCCACACGTGACGCAATACGATAATGCTGATATTACAGACTTAGATGTTTTCAGAAAAAAATTAAAAAAACAAGGAGAAAAGGAAAAAGTCAAGGTTACGTTTTTACCATTTCTTCTAAGAGCTGTTTCTATTGTTTTAAAAGAAATGCCTCACTTTAACAGCTCTTTGGATTACGATGAAGAAAACTTGGTTTTGAAAAACTATATAAATATTGGTGTAGCCATTGACACGCCAAATGGTTTAATAGTACCATCAGTTCGGGACATTAATAAAAAATCAATTATTGAAGTTTCTAAAGAATTAATGGATTTAAGTGAAAGGGCAAGAACTAAAAAGTTAAAACCTAAAGAGTTAGTTGGAAGTACTTTTACCGTTTCTAGTTTAGGTGGCATTGGAGGAGTGGGTTTTTCACCCATTGTCAATCCACCTGAGGTTGCAATTTTAGGGGTTTCAAAAAGCGAATGGAAACCTGTTTATAATAAAAAATCTAAAAGCTTCGAACCAAGATATATTATGCCTTTCTCAATATCTTATGACCACCGTGTAATTGATGGTGCGGCTGGAGCTGCGTTTACAACAATGTTATCAAAAGCATTGTGTAACTTAGAAAACTTTAGCGACTGAAGATGGAAAAAGGTATTTGGGATCTTGTTGTTATTGGTGCTGGTCCGGGGGGCTATGCTGCTGCATTTAGAGCTGCAGATTTAGGACAAAAAGTACTGTTGATAGATAGAGATGAAAAACTTGGTGGGGTTTGTTTAAATCGGGGGTGTATTCCATCTAAGGCATTGCTTCATATTGTTAAGGTTGTAAATGAGGCAAAACATCTTTCTAATATTGGTGTTTCATTTAAAGATCCAGTTTTTGATATTGAAAAAATAAGGAGCCATAAAAACAAAATTATTGGTCAGTTGAACAATGGAATAGCACAACTTGCTAAGGCAAGAAAGGTCTCCGTTATTTGTGGCGAAGCTTCTTTCTTATCAAATGAAGCTGTAAGCGTAAGGTCAAAAAACGAAAACAAAACAATAAGTTTTAAAAATTGTATAATAGCTTCAGGATCAAGCTCTGCAATGTTACCAAACATGCCTACCAACCACCCGTCAATTTTAACTTCTAAAACAGCGCTTGATTTAGAGTCTGTTCCTAAATCATTATTAATAATTGGGGGTGGTATCATAGGTCTTGAATTAGGACAAGTTTATAGTACGCTTGGTTCTGATGTTTCTGTTGTTGAGTTTTTGCCCAGCCTTATTCCCGGTGCAGATAAAGATGTTGTTAAGCCTCTTATTAGAAAGTTAAAAAAACAATTCAAATCTATTATGACTTCATCAAAAGTCGTTAAAGTGGAGTTGTTAGATTCTAATGATGTAAAAGTTGATATTGAACAAAATGGTGAAAAGACACAAAGTGTTTTTGAAAAGGTGCTGGTTGCGATAGGAAGAAAGCCAAACACGCATTTGCTTTCTATTGAAAACACTGATGTCGTTGTAAATGAAAAAGGTTTTATCAATGTAGATGTTTATCAAAGAACATCTGTAAAAAATATATTTGCTATTGGTGATATTTCAGGTAATCCAATGCTTGCCCATAAAGCCACCCATGAAGGGAAGGTTGCAGCAGAGGTTTGTTCTGGGGTTTCATCGGCAATGGATGCGAGAGCCATTCCAAGTGTGGTGTATACGGATCCGGAGGTAGCTTGGGTTGGGTTAACAGAGAGAGAAGCTGAAGAACAAGGAATAAAATATGAATTGGGTGATTTTCCTTGGGCTGCAAGTGGAAAAGCAATGGCGCTGAATGCTACGGGGGGTAAAACTAAAATATTATTTAACCCTGAAACACATAAAGTTTTAGGTGGTGCAGTTGTCGGTGTATCAGCAGGTGATATTATATCTGAAATTGCATTAGCCTTAGAAATGGGTTCAGACGCAGAAGACATATCCTTAACCGTTCACCCACACCCAACTTTAGGAGAAACAGTAGGAGCGGCAGCGGAGGTATACGAAGGCACAATGACTGATTTATACACACCCAAAAACAAAAACTAATTATGATTAAAAAAACAATTTTCATCTTAATTTCATTTCGTTTGTTGTTTTCTCAAGATCCAACGAACACACAAAAAGCTGTTCTTGGAGAAGCGCAACAAAAGAAACCTGAGGTTGTAAAGAAAAAATCAATGGAGGAAGCTCTCAAAAACACAAAAGAAATCCCTGGATTGTTCACAGTTTATCAAGACACAACAAATGGTAAAACATATATTGCTATTCAGAAATCACAACTAGATGATGAGTATATTCACTTTGTTCACGGGTTAAACGGCCAGTTAAACGCTGGGGTTTTTAAAGGAAGTTATCGAGGGTCTAAAATAATTAAACTAAAAAGGTATTTTAACCGTATAGAATTTGAGGTTCAAAACAACTCAATGTATTTTAATCCAAAAAACCCTCTTAGTCGTTCTTCTGATTCTAATGTAAGTAGTGCAATTTTGGCTTCATCTACAATAATTGCAGAAAAAGATTCGAAATATTTAATTGATGTTGATAACATTTTTTTATCGGAAGCACTACATCAGATAACAAGAGGTTTTGTTCCAGGAGGAGTAAATAAAAACCCGTTTAAATTGGGCCGCCTAGCTAAAGAAAGAACGAAATATTCTGGAATTAAAAACTATCCACAAAACACTGATTTTATTGTTCAATATGTTTATACAAACCCAACCCCCACTAATTGGGGATCGGATGTTGGC
>NZHT01000023.1 GCA_002691385.1 Flammeovirgaceae bacterium
GTATTATCATTTTCTTTAGATATCTATTTAACCAAGATGAGACACTCGGAAACCTTTGAGACAATTAGAAAGTTTTCACACAATGTGCAAACTAAAAAAGTCTCTCTAACATACCTCACAAAACTTGTTCACAATTAAAAAAACTTAAATTTTTTAATTATTAAAGTAATATAATAGCTGTCCAAATCTTTCTATAAAAATAATTTTCAATTTTAATTACTCTCAAAATGCAAAAAAATAATCTTGATAGTGTCTTGAAATACTTACTATTATTAAGTTTAAACTGTTCAATCCTCTCATTTACCCATTGTAGTGATAGTGATCAGACTATGACTGATAAAGCATATGATGATGAGGCAAAAAAAGATAAGAATTCAGATAAAGCAAATACAGAATTTACAAATATAAATGCAGATACTATCATCCATGACGGCCTCATAAGAGAATATTTATTATATGTGCCTCAAGCCTATAATGGTTCATTTGAAGTTCCTTTGATGCTTAATTTTCATGGAAATGGTTCTTCTGCAAGCAGTCATATGGATTATGCAGATATGAGACATATCGCTGATTCAAATAACTTTATTCTCGTTTATCCTCAGGGAACCATATTAAATGGGAGCTCACACTGGAATAATGCCTTGGCAACTTCAACTAATAAAAGCAGTGCGAAAGATTTTGAATTCACAAATTCCCTAATCAATAAATTAATTGCCAATTACAATATTGATACTTCACGAATTTATGCCTGCGGTTTTTCAAATGGCGCTGACTTTGCCTTTGCACTTGCCTGCTACAATAGTGACAAAATAGCTGCAATAGGTGCTGTTTCTGGTTTGATGTATCAAGAAACAATAGATAATTGTACCCCACTACACCCAACCGCAGTTATTGAATTTCATGGGACTTCAGATTTCTATCGTCCTTATGATGGTATAATTGATTTTTATGCATCAGTAGAAGATATGCTGAATTATTGGGTAAATTTTAATAATATAAACTTGGAACCAACCAACGAAAGCTTTAGTCACAATGGATTAACAATAGATTATTTTAGATATGATGAAGGTGATAGCAGTACTTCAGTAGTCCATTATAAGATCATTGAAGGAAATCATGTTTGGTTTGATCTTTCTTATCAAGAAGCGAATACTAGTCAGCTCATCTGGAATTTTGTTTCGAAATATGATCTCAATGGTTTAAGATAAAGGTTATTTCAAAGAAATACATAATCCGATTTTAAATGAATTTTAATTTATAATTACCTCTCTGTGTTAAGGTAAATTATATTTGTTGAAAAATCCCTTCTCAAAAGGTCAACGATAATTCATTTTTTTAGTTGACATTTGTCTTCACCAAAAGATTAATCAATATGCAAAAAAAAAAAATAGATATTGTATATACTTGGGTTGACCATAAAAATAAAGCTTGGCAAAAAGAAAAAGACCAATACATCAAAAAAAAAAATTTTTCTAACAATACAGCACGTTTTGACTCTAGCCTAAATGAATTAAAATATTCCTTAAGAAGTTTAGATCTCTATTTTTCTGAATACATTCACAATATATATTTAGTAACCAATCATGGGTCTGTTCCAAATTTTATAGATCAAAGTAGAGCAGATCTTATTGTAATCAATGCCAACGAATTATTAAAAGGAGTTTCTTTTTGTTCGTGCACCTTTGAATCAGTATTGCACAAAATTCCTAATTTAACCGAAGATTTTTTGTATTTCAATGATGACATGCTTTTGACAGCGCCCCTATCATTAAAGGATTTGTTCGATACAAATGGGAACCCCATTTGGTATCAAGAATCTGATAAACTTTTGAGATTCATTAGCCGTAATTCCTATTTAATTAGCCCTTTTAATCTGGATGGCCAAGTCTCTAAGGCTAGAAAAAATACCTTTCAACAGTTAGGTCTTGCTAAAAAAATGCCCCCTCCTATTGGGCATAGCCCAAGGATTTTTAATAAAACCTATGTGAAAAAGTTCATTCTGCTTTATTCCAAAGAAATTAGCCGTCTTAGGAAGATATTGTTTAGATCAGAAGATACTTTTTGTTTTGTGGATGCTTACTGTTATTACTTCTCACATCATAAAATGTTGAACTTTATGAAAAAGAAGAAAACTTTAATCCTTGTTCAATCGGATTATTTTTCTCGAATCATTAATAAAGTAAGAATTTTTTTAGCCATTAATTTTTCGTTTGTCTGTGTGGCTGATCTCAGAAACAGAAATGCAAAAACGTGCCCCGAATTAAGCATGTATCTAGAAAAAAACTACCCAAATCCGTCACAGTGGGAAAGTACAAATAGTGAAACCTAAATGCCTATCCAATAAATTTGATTTTTAGACCATTTTTTAATGGGATTTATCTTTAATTTTAAAACTTTTGGAGTCTTTAATTGGGATAAGTGCTATCTCGATCTGGTTAAGTTTAACCACTTTTACGATCCTAATTCAATACGATCCTAATTCAATCAGAGATCATCTCATAATATATAACCCAATGATTTCTTACTTTTTTGACTTAAGAAAGAATAAAGTATAAAAATACCATACCTTTCGAAATCTTACTTAATCTGTATGATTACTCCAACATATTAATATATTATATTAAATTGTAAATAATTAAATCAAACAATCAAATTTAAATCAAACAATCAAATGAAAAATTTTCTACTGACCATTACCTTAATTTTCTCAAGCTATTTTGGATTTTCTCAATCTAGTCCAAATGCAGAATATTGGATCACTTATGAATATACTCCCAAGAAAGGGATGACATCAAAATTCGAACAAGCGATCGCAGAAAAAACCAAATTATACAATAATACCGAAGAAATGTCGGCATATACAGCCAAATTAACCAGTGGACCAGATGCTGAAAATGGCCGATATGAGCGCATTATGCCAAGAAAATCAATCGATTGGTTTTTGATGGACAATTCAGCTCAAAATAAATTTTGGATGGACAATGTAGACAAGTTTATCCAAAGTGGTGAGGGACCATATATTTGGGGGCGTTTGAAAGAGTTAAGCTTAAACTTTGAAAAATCAGAACCTCAACGATACATGAGAAGTTTAACAAGAATAATGAAAAATGGTAATCAAGATCATTTTTGGCGATACTTGGAAAGATACAAGCAGGTATTGGCTAAAGTACGTCCAGAAATTAGATGGGCAGTTTTTTATCTTGATTCAGGGGGAAATGCCAATACAATAAGAATTATTACAACCTATAATGATATCAAGTTACCGCAAGGGCCTTCTGATGGTGAAAATGTCCAAGAGACATATAATGAAATGTTTGGAGAGGGTTCTTGGAAAAATGATTTTCAGTTATACAATGAGTCGTTGTTAGAATGGTCAAGAGGGCAATACAACGCTGTCTTCATGCCAGAATTGTCCACACAATAAATTAGTTTTGTCTTAACATAAAAATCTAAATTTCAGTATTGATGCAGAAAGAAAAAGCCAATTCATAATGCTTTTTCTTTCTGCATTTATGTTTTATTAACTAATATTTTTGACCTCATAGTAGAGGCTGTCTTTGAAGCATGAAAAAGTAGTAATATTTTAAAAATACCAATCAACTATTTTTTCTAAATAGATTTAACCAAAGTCGAACGAATAATCAGTATTCCCTTTTTTTGGGCCTGAACTTTTCAACAACTTTCGTCAAAGTTTCTGCTGGCAAAAAAATGAGCAATTAAGTAGATTCTTTTATTTCATGAAAAGGCGTTTTTCAATATCTTATAGGCAGGATTTGAAGAGAGCTTATTTTGTACTCCGCTCGTAGCTAAATCCCCCCGCCTTACTTCCAGACCAAGAAAGTAGCTTAACTGATAAGTAAATGTTGTCCTCGATGAGATGTACCACATAAGTTTTACCGACAGCATTTTTAGGCTTACCAGTTGCACTTCGAAAGGAGGTATAAGTTAAAGAAGCATATTCATCAAGTGACCCTTCAGACCATTCCGTTCCAAGGGGGCTCGTTTCTTTATCTGAAGCGTTTTCTAATACTCGATTATATATTTGACCTCCCTCTTCATTATCTCGAGTAATCCAAACTTTATCGGTAATGCGATCTTGATTAGCTGCTAAAGAAGGATCAGCACCGTCTGCTTTGGTAAAATTTATCACGTCTCCAGTCCAAACACTTACACCAACTTCTGTAACCTCTTCTTCGCAACCTTTATCATCTACAGAGCTCCCTTCATCTGAGTTAGGGCACTCATCTAAATCATCGGTTACTCCATCTTCATCGCTGTCCATTAATTCAAAAACGGCAACCAGTAATTTATCCTCATTCATAATTATTTCCAAAGGATTAGAGGTGTTGTTTACAGCTCCTGTCCAAGTCGAAAAAGAATAATCCCTGTTAGCTGTTGCTGTTAGGGTGATCGCAGTACCCGATACAAAAGTTTCAGATGTTTGGGAAACAATACCCCCTACCTCAGGGTCAACCTGAACGGTGAGGGAATAAGACACAACTTCCTCATCTCCACATGACATAAAACTAACGAATGTGGACAGACAAATAATAAATAAAATACACTTTATACTTTTCATGATTGAGAACAATTAAAAGATTTACCTAATCTAAAAACAAACTTAATTTAAAAAAATTCCCTTCTAATTTATTATTTAATCCTTTATCCAAGAATTCAAGTTATCCTTTTGAAATTATTTTTAAATCACTTTTTTACTGTTTGAAGTTCTACAGAAAGGAGAGAAATTTTAAAATCAGGCAAAATACATATGTAAATCACTCTTTTCAATACAAAAAATTCTTAACTTCAAAAAAGAATAATAATGATTAATGGAAAAACTGTTGATTCAGCTCTCATTAAAAATCATTATTATGAGGGACATCGTGCCAAAGTTCGTTCTAACAGAATGTCAATAATATTTGGGCTAAAAGATCACTACTTTAAATGGCACTTCAATTACCAAAGAAACAGATGAAAAGAATCAAATTCAATATCAGCACAATATTTTTACTCATTCTATGGAGTTGTGAGCCTTCTATCATTATTGACTCAAATAGTCATGAAACATTCATCCCCGCCACGCTTCCATTTAAGGCTCTAAAACTCTTGGATATAAGTGAACTCAATAGTGAAGGACAAAACTGGAACATAGTAGGACAAGTTCACTCAGATTTCACCCGAGCATTACATGTAGAAACCAAGGAGGGGACAGGTATTTTGGTAAATCAGCCTACTAATGAGGAAAGAGCCCATATTTTTTCCACATTCGAACATGGTGACATTGAATTAGATCTCGAATTTATGATGCCTAAAGGATCTAACTCAGGCATCTATTTTCAAAGTCGTTATGAGATACAATTATTTGATAGCTGGGGGAAACAAAACCTTACCTCTCAAGATTGTGGAAGTATCTATGAGCGATGGGACAATCAAAGACCTGAAGAGGAAAAGGGCTATGAAGGGCATGCTCCCAAAAAAAATGTAAACAAAGCTCCTGGATTATGGCAGCATCTTCACATCAAGTTCAAATCCCCTAAATTTGACTCCTTAGGGAATAAATTGGCCAATGCCATTTTTGAGGAAGTCACTCATAACGGTATCCTAATTCATAAAGATATAGAAGTAACAGGCCCTACTAGATCTGCATTCATTTCAGATCAACCCGAATTACCCAAGGCAGCATTGATGCTACAAGGTGACCATGGACCGGTTGCCTTCAGGAACATAAAATACAAACTTTTTGGAGCGGACACATTAAGGACAAGTAACATTGAATATCAATATTTCGAAGTCCCAATGCCTCTCACAAAATTACCTCATCTTGATACCCTAACTCCCAAAGTGACGGGTAAAGTAGCTAAGATCGATGTAAATAAACTATCTCAGAGAAGAGATGGTATAGCATTCAAATTCTGGGGTGAATTAAATGTACCCCTCTCAGGGGATTATTTATTCGATCTTTTATCAGATGATGGTTCGGCACTTTTCATTGATCAAAAACAAATAATAAATCACGATGGCAAACATGATTTTGAGTCAAAAAAAGGAATAGTCAATCTAAAGGAAGGTACTCATTCATTTCAAATAAACTATTTTAATTATACCTGGGGTAAAGGACTTTGGTTAAAGTATGAAGGTCCCGAGCAAGAAATAAGAACCTTACAAGGACTTTATCCCTACCCTCTTAATAACAAAAAAAATACTTTACTCGTCGATCCTAATGAAACTCCTGAGATGATAAGAAGTTTCGTGAATTATAAAGAAGAAAAAAGAACACATACCATTTCTGTTGGCGATCCCCAAGGTGTTCATTATTCATATGACCTCACCCGCGGTAGTCTGTTAAAAGTGTGGAAGGGTGGATTTGCCGATGTAACTGAAATGTGGGAGGGAAGAGGTATCGATCAATTATTGATTCCACAAGAGATGTCGGTTGAATTAAATGAACATATAATTGCATCTCAATTGAACAAGGATTCAACTCCATACCCCTTCAAAATCAGTGATAACATTCATCCTCAAGGATACAGAATAAATGACGACAAAAGACCCATTTTCATCTATAATTATGGAAATTTAACCCTTGAAGATCATTACCAACCCAATATCAAAGGCAATGGAATTCAGCGCTCCCTCTCCATTAATGGTGATACTGATTTATATAGCCGGGTTGCAAGAGCCGATTATATAGAAAAAATAAATGATGAATTTTATTCCGTTGGAGGACATTATTATTTTAAAAACCTCGGTGAATCCCAACCCATCTTTCGTGAAATAGAAGGTTTCATGGAACTCATTTATGCTTTAGAAAAAGATAAAAAAATAGTTTACTCCTTATTTTGGTAGGAGAAGAATACATTGTAAATTTTGAAAATGAATATTTCGACTACAATCCTCTTTACTTTAATCATTAGTTTCATCAGCTATAATTGTGCTATAAGTCAACCAAATGAATCTGATTATTATCAAATCAATCAAATTTATATTCCAAAAGAAATTAGTCTCGAAGTGGGTGGGTTGGCTTTTAATGATAAAGGTTCACTCGGTGTGAGTACACGAAGAGGTGAGGTCTGGTTAATTCTAAATCCAGAAAATACCAAATCCGAATACATCAGATTTGCCCATGGTCTTCACGAACCACTCGGGTTATTATATCATGAAGGCTCCTTTTTTTGCAATCAACGAGGAGAGCTTACGCAGCTAATAGATGAAGATGGAGACAATCAAGCAGATATTTATAAAACGATCACTAAATGGAATTTAAATGGCAATTACCATGAATATTCATACGGGCCTATTTTATTGCCTGATGGTCAGATGCTAGTTACGCTGAATTTAGGATGGATAGGATATGGTGACAGTGGTTCAAAATGGCGTGGTTGGATGCTTAAAGTTAGTCAAGATGGCAAAGTGACTCCTTATGCTACTGGATTAAGATCCCCCGCTGGATTTGGTGTTAATGCTGAGGGTGATATTTTTTATACTGAAAATCAAGGAGATTGGGTCGGATCTGGAAGAATGACACATCTCGAATCGGGTGATTTTGCAGGAAATCCTGCGGGTTTGAGGTGGTCTGCTGAAATGGGGTCTCCTGTCAAACTGAAATTTGGAGACATTGATGATACTAAAAACTTATCACTTTATGAAAATCAAAATGAACTCGAGGGAGTGAAAGCACCTTCGATTTGGTTTCCTCATACCCTGATGGGAATTTCCACCTCAGATATTAACTTTTTTTCAAAAAAAATGGGGCCATTTGAGGGCCAAATGATGGTAGGAGATCAAGGTCACAGTAAAATCATGCGTGTATTTCAAGAAAAAATTAATGGCGTTTATCAGGGAGTATGTTTCCCCTTTATAGAGGGCTTTGCCTCAGGTGTTTTGAGGATAATAAACAATCCCAATAATGATGCCTTTTATGTAGGACAGACCAATCGTGGATGGGGCTCAACAGGTCAATCTAGCTATGCTTTGGAACGCGTTTCATGGACTGGGAAAATTCCATTTGAAATCAAAACAATCAAGGTTCATCCCGAGGGATTCCTGCTAGAATTCACTCAGCCCGTGGAAAAATCTGTAGCAAAAATAATTTCATCCTATGAGATCACAGATTTTACGTACTTATACCATCATTTTTATGGTAGTGATGTTCAAAATAAAGAAAGTCGAAATATCACTGATATTTCAGTAAGCGAAGATGGACTAAATGTACTGCTGAAGATAGATCAATTTAGGAAAGGATATATTTATGAAATCAAAGCAACCGGCATATTAAATAAATCTGGTCAACCTTTATTGCACGATTTTGGTTATTATACGCTTAACGAGATTCCTGAGAGAAAATCAAATTTTACAGCAAAAAATACTGCCACGAGCATTACAAAAAAAGTATCAGTGAAACATATCACAGTGGAACCTGAAACATGGTTAAATCAAATCGATGTAAACATTGAAATAGGTACCGCGCCAGGTTTAAAATTTGATCAATCAAGCATCACAGTTGTTGCTGGAAGTAAAGTGAAACTGACTTTCAACAATAACGATGATATGCCTCATAATTTTTTACTGATTGCTCAAAATAAAGAAGATGAGGTGGGGATTGCAGCCACAAAATTGGGCTTAAATGGGGCAGCGCTAGACTATGTCCCGGAGACAGAGGCCGTGATTGCCCATACCAATCTTTTAGCTCCCCATGAAATTGAGAGTATTTATTTTACTGCTCCCGATGTCCCTGGGCCTTATCCCTTTTTATGTACCTTCCCAGGGCATTATCTAACCATGCGTGGAGTTTTAACCGTCACTCCTAAATCTGTTCTTTAAATTAAGCAAGCAGCTTTTTTTATGAATAAAAACTTATCTCTCCTCATTTTAACTTTAATACTTAGTCTTCTGGTGATGGGCTGCTCTGAAAAAAATACCTTCATTGATTGGACCTATCCCAATGGAAAATATAAAGCACTGATCATGAGTTATGATGATGGTTTAGTTGATGACATCGCATTGGCCCAATTATTTGATCGTTATGGTATCGTCGGCACCTTTCATTTAAACTCTGGGTTTCTTGATACAAAGGCCATTTGGAATGAAGGTAAAACCAATGAGGTCTTGCAAACCTATTTATCAACAGACACCTTACAACATGTATTTAAGAATCACGAAATTGCCGTACATGGGACCTATCACAAAGCACTTGTCGGTCTTTCCGATGAGGAAATACTGGAAGAAATCAATGTTGATATTGAAAATTTAACTGCCCTATCAAACAATAAGATTTCAAGTATGTCATATGCTTTCGGTAGCACCAATGAAAATGTGGCGGATGTGATTAGTACTACCCAATTAACTAATGCGCGTACCGTGAAAGCTTCATATAACTTTGAACTTCCCCAAAATTACTACTTATGGAACCCTACTTGCCATGACAATGAGGCACTGGATTATCTGGAAGAATATATCTCTTTGAACAGTCCAACCCTTTCTCTTTTTTATGTTTGGGGTCACTCATGGGAATTCAGAGACACTTTGAGAAATGAAAATATTTTAAAATTTTGTAATGAAATAGGTAATAGAGATGATATTTGGTATACTGGCGCAGGCGCTTTTGCAGACTACCATGCCTCACTAAAAGCCCTTGAAATAACCGATAAAGAGATTACAAATCCTAAAGGAAATGGAGTAGTTTATTTTAATGAAAAGGGACAATTAAAAAGTCTCGATCCAGGAAAAAGACTGATCCGCTGATCCAAAACCTTTGATAGTTGAATTTCATTAAATCCAATTTTTTGTGAATTGTATATTTTTATATGGCCAAGCGTCTCGGTGAACATAGTTTACAATAAATCAAGCAATAGTAAATAATGATTGTACCATAACCCCTTTGAATTATGACATCAGTCATCAAATTTTAGAAACAATCATTTATTTTTACTCAGAACAAAGTATCCTTGTTACCTGATTAAAATTTAGAAATAATGAAATTACCCCAAATTATTTATGCCTGTATCATCTCTATGATCCTAGGTGCCTGCTCAAATCAAAACGAAAAAACTACTCAGACTGAAACGGCTAAATTAAAGCCTCTGGTAGACCAATTTGCAGATTTGCGTCTGATTCGATATGATATTCCAGGTTTTGAGAACCTCACATTGAAAGAAAAAAAATTGGTCTACTACCTCAATCAAGCAGGTTTAGCAGGAAGAGACATGATATGGGATCAAAATTATCGACATAACCTGATTATAAGAAAAGCCTTGGAGCAAATCAATTCAGTATATGCTGGAGACAGGACAAGTGACTCATTTGCTGCTTTTAAAGTTTATTTAAAACGTATTTGGTTTTCCAATGGGATTCATCATCATTATTCCAATGATAAAATCAAGCCTAATTTTACGCAAACCTATTTTGTAGATGAATTATTAAAAAAATCAAATACACAACTTGATCAAGAAATCATCGACGTGATTTTTAATGATTTAGATACCAAAAAAGTAAATAAAAAAAGCGGGGTAGATAATATTTTGTCCTCTGCTGTCAACTTCTACGGACCTGATATTACCGATCAGGAAGTGATTGATTTCTACAAAAATGCCTACAATGGACCAAAGGGGATGCCTATTGAGGCCGGACTCAATTCAAAGCTAATACGCAAAAATGGAGTCTTAGTTGAAAAATTATGGCGATCTGGAGGAATGTATGGAGCTGCCATTGATCAGATAATCGGATGGCTAGAAAAAGCGGTAAAGGTTGCTGAAAACAAAAACCAAGAGGAAGCCCTCAAATTATTAATCACTTATTATAAAACAGGAAGTTTAGATATTTGGGATCAATATTGCATCGCTTGGGCAACCAGTACAGAGGGCAATATTGACTGGATCAATGGCTTTATTGAAGTGTACAATGATCCAAAGGGTTATAGAGGATCCTATGAAAGTATTGTTGAAATCAAAGACTTTGACATGTCTAAAAAAATGGAGGTCCTTTCCCGGTATGCACAATGGTTTGAAGACCATTCTCCAATAATGGAAGAACACAAGAAAAAAAATGTGATCGGCATCACTTACAAAACAGTTCATGTGGCCGGTTTGGGAGGTGATGCCTCTCCAAATTCCCCTATTGGAGTAAATTTGCCTAATAATAATTGGATTCGCAAGCAACACGGATCCAAATCGGTCTCGTTGGGCAACATAACAGATGCTTATAATGGCGGGGGTAGTTCTGGAAGATTAGAGGAGTTTGCTTTCGATCAAGAAGAGATAGACGGTGAAAAAGCCTATGGTGAAGTGGGTGATAAATTACATACCGCCCTTCATGAAGTGGTAGGCCATGCCTCAGGACAACTCAATGAAGGTGTAGGACAACCCAAAGAGACCCTGCAAAACTATTACTCAACAATAGAAGAAGGTCGGGCCGATCTAGTAGGATTATATTATGCCTTTGATTCTAAAATACAAGAACTAGGGTTAACGGATGATTGGCAAGCCCTCGGAAAAGCTACCTATGACGGATACATTAGAAATGGCTTAATTACCCAACTGATCCGAATTGAATTGGGCAATGATATTGAAGAGGCCCATATGGTCAATCGTCAATGGGTAGCCGCATGGGCTTTTGAGCAAGGTAAAAAAAATAAAGTCATCGAGCGCATCATCAAAAATAACAAAACCTACTATGACATCAAGGACTATCAAACCCTTCGTGAAATTTTTGGTCGATTATTGCAAGAGGTCCAACGCATTAAATCTGAAGGTGATTTTGAAGCAGCAAAAGCCTTAGTAGAAGGTTATGGAATCAAAGTAGACCCTAAGATTCATGAGGAAATTTTAGCGCGTGACGCCCAATTTACTTCCGCTCCTTATAGTGGTTTTGTAAATCCTGTATTGCGCCCAATCATGAATGAGTCCGGTAAAATCATAGACATTGAAATCTATGAACACAAAGATTTTGAGGAACAAATGATTTTTTACAGTAAGAAATATAGTTTTTTGTAAGCCCAAACAGATAGGTCAATATCCTTGTGGGTCAAAGCTTAACGAAACTCCTAAGGTTACCGCTTTTATTTCGTACAAATTTCAGTAATCATTACGACCATATAGATATCAAACAATAAGGGCGTTACAGTTAATGTACTTTTATATTTCCAAAGATGACAAATCCTGGATTTCAATTATTTAAAATGGATTTTGGCCGAGGTACATCTGGGACAGAACTAATTTACTTTTGTTACAAACAAAAAGATAATTTCATCTCTAATTATGACAATCCTGACATAATCCTGAGGCAGTGATTTCGATGTCGTCCACAAAATGATTAGAGATATCTAATTCAATCGGCTCCCTAGATTCAAGACATAAAACTTCTTTGCATTGATTACACTGAAAATGAATATGCTGACACTGATGTTTATCTACTGTGCATTCCATACTACATAGGGCATAAAAATTTTGATGATCTTCGAGTATTATCTTATGCAAAATCCCACGTTCAACAAAAGTATTAAGCGTTCTATAAAGAGTAACTCTATCAAATTTGATTAATGAATTTTGAATCTCTTGATAAGATACAGCTTTATTAAAACTTGAAATGATTTTCAACAAAACCAATCGAAGTTCAGTAGCCTTTAAATTTCGTGTTCTCAGAAGTTTCTTTATGTTCGCTTTTGTCACCTTATTAGCACTAGAAATTTAGATTTAAGCCCAAAACAGTATTAATCCCTAAATCATCAGTAAAATAGCGAAGGCGATTTAGATAGTCCCTGTAAGATACATTAAATAAATTATCAATACGTAAAAACATATTGAATGGGTTTCCAGAAAACCGTCGTTCACCAGAAATTTTAATCCCTGTCAAATTATAACCTTTTGGAGGACTTGCAAAGTCCTGCTCAGACAATATGTTTTTTTGTTCAAAAATATATTTGTTATTGAGCTCAAAAGTAATTTGGCTCCATTGACCAACTTTTGGGACTTGGTAGTTGAAAGAAAAAAACAAATTATTAGATGGGAGATAAATCAAAGGAATATTGTTCTGAGTATCTGTACCCTTCAAATAACTAGCCTTGAATGAAGCATTGATCTTTTCTGTAAAAAGAAAAGCAGAAGTAAAATCCAATCCTAAAATCCGAGCCCTAGTTTGTGCATATTTAAAAACTGGATAACTACCTCTGATGGTAGTACGAAACTGATTTTGTGGATTTAGAAAAATATAATTTTCTATGGCTTGATCAAAATACAATATTTCAAATAAAATTTTAGAATTTATCTTTCCACTTAAGGATAATGTATTTTTTAAAGCTTCTTCCCTTACCAAATCAGGATCTCCCTCTTCAATACCACTTACACCCTGATGTAATCCAAAGCTATAAAGTTCGTTGATCCCAGGGTTTCTCGAAGCAAGGCCGATATTATAGGACAAATTCAAACTATTTGAAAATATATATTTAGCCCCCCCAGATAGACCAACATTACTTACATTATTGTGATATCTTTTAATTTCCTTTACAATGCCCCTAGTAATTGTAGCTACTCTTTGATCAAGATAATCATAGCGACCCCCCAATTCAAAATTGAATTGTTCTATTTTCTTTATAGCCAATATAAAAATACCCAGTTTATTAGATTTATAATCTGGAATCAAAGGAAGAATTCCTGTCCCGGGTTCATTAAAGTTATTCATCACATTGATTTGAAAACCTGAAGAAACTTCCCAATCATTAAATAAATACCCATTATATTTTAATTCTGTAAAATTTGAAGTCTGATTCAAACTCATAGCTGGTCTTAAAGACCTACCGGCTCTCCTTACATCGAATTCTTTTCTTAGATCCCACTGGACGGCATGAGTTAAATCAAATTTATGACTTTCATCAAGTAAAAACGTTGTTTGCCACTTAAGTAAATGATGATTAACTTTTTGAAAAGGAGCATTGATTTGATATGAAAAATAATCTTTTGCATAAAATGGCTCACTTCTTACAAGGGCCTCTTCCAAATCAGCCAGATTTCCTATATGTGCACCCCTAAGTACTCCCAAATGAGCATTAAACGAACTAAAAAATAATTTACTTTTAAGAGATGCATTATGACTGTATTCGGTCTGCAATGTAAAATCACCTTCTGTAGCACCAGTGTTAGTTAAAAAATAAGATGCTGCTCGGCTGTCCCCTTTTTTCTTAGCTGTCCCTGAGAAACTCCAAGCGAATTTTTGATGGTGTTTTTGCATCCTAAGATTCAACCCATTACCTATACCATTGCTTTCAAAAAAATATCGAACTGAGCCATGTAAATGTGGCTCATTATCTATTTTAGGAGCATTTACTATGATTGCACTTCCAAGATTATTTCCCTGATAGGCTAAAGCACTTACCCCTTTGATAACTGTGATTTTTCCTGCCGCCAATGGATCTATTTCGGGACTATGATCCGGTCCCCACTGCTGTCCACTTTGAGCAACTCCATTATTTAACAATATCAACCGGTCTCCGTATAAACCATTAACAACAGGTTTCGCAATGTTATTCCCATTTTTAATGGTACTTACACCCGCTAGATTTTCAAGTATATTTGCCATGTTTCTATCAGAATATTGTGATATTTCATGGGCATCCAAATGGATTGATGATTGTGTAGTAGGCGCTTCAATTACTGTTGAAGCAATTGCAAGTTCATCCATAATTTGGCTGTATTGCTCAATTTTCAAAAGCAAAGTGGTGTCTTGCTCCAACACTATATAAAACTCTCTTGTTTTACAACCGATTTGGCTTACGACAACATGGAAACTACCTTGACAAATAAGAGGTATTTGAAAAAAGCCGTTTTCATCACTTGTTGCCCCTATTTCCGCCTCCTTAAAATAGACATTAGCAAAAGGAATAGGGTCCAAGCAATTCATTTCTTGGACCCTTCCTGAGATTTTTAATTCACACTGTTGAGAAAATAAAATTAACGGGTAAAAGACAAATAAGAAAAGATAAAAAAGTTTATTCAACAGTTATTGTCCAAGTAACAGAAATGTCTGTTTCTCCACCAGCATTTGTCATGTCACCCTCAGATACACCTGAAGCAGACTTATCTGGCTCATGCTTCAAAGTTACAGTTAAATTTCCAGAACCCGCTGCTCCAGTTGTTAATGTAGAAGCTAATCCCACAGGTTTACCATCGCCATCAGTATCTGCATAAGCAACTGTTAGGCCAGTAACAGTTGATGCAAAGAAAAATTGATGATCTGCATCTTCCTCCTCGATCTCCTCTGTTACTGACTCTGCTGGAGACTCTGTTTCGTTAAGTAGTGTCATAGCTCCAGAATAAGAAGTTTCTGCAGACAATGTACCATTTGTAATAGTTGGTTGATTTGGGCCGTCACCATCTAAATCTTGGTATTGTAATACAACTGCACTTCCTCCCCCTGAAGGCGTCAAAGTGTATGTCAAAGTGGTGATCACCTCTTCCTCATTTTCAATGACAGGATCCTCTGGATCATCGCTGCAGGACATAACTGAAAGCATTGATATAAAAATAGATGAAAGAATTAAATTTTTTATTTGAGAAAAATTTTTCATAATAGTATAATAATTTATTTGTTTTTTAGATTTTACAACTATCGTTTAGACGATTATTTTTCAAAGATAATCTTTTCGCAACATTGTTGCAATAAAATATTAATTTCCTCAAAAAAATTATAAAAAATTGTTTTGAAGATTACTAATAAAGGTAATCTAATGGACCCTAAAAATTTGAAGGTAAATAATTAAGAAATAGGAAATTTTAAATGTATTTTTAAACTTCAACTATACTTAACAAACAGAGTTGGTGCTTCAAGTCCGAAAAAATACAAGTAAATCTTCTCAAAAAAGAGATAAAAATAAAGGCCAATCAAATCATAGAAACTCTAGTGAATTAGCTGAATTCAAAGATAACCGACCTGAAATCATCTCGCAAAGAAAATTAAGTAGTAAAATTGGACATGAGGGGTCTAAGATTATTCCTTTTAATCCTAATGAGATCACAAAAACCAATAATAATACCCCTACCCAACTTAAACCCAAAAACAATGCTGCTCATCCCATAACTCAATTTAAAGAAGCCCCCACTTTAGAGGAAGAAAAAGAGGAAAAACAAAATCTAAATGATATCATATTAAAATATCAAAATCTTATTGATGAGGCAAAAAACAAATTGGAAAAGGCTTATGAGAGTAAAGATTCATCAAATATCGAAGAAGCTCAAGGTACATTAAAAAAATTAAAAGCAGAATCCAAAGAAAAGAAAGCCAACGAAATAAAGAGATTGGGTAAATTAGATCTTGATACTGCAGATCTAGCAGGGGAAGGAATTGATTCAAACAAATCAATAGCCATAGCTTGGGATCCTAGCTTGTTGGAAAAAAACGAAGATAATGAAGATGATGGGGGCGGTGATCTCGCAAAAAAAGAGGAAGAGAAAGGAAAAGATGACGAAATAGAAAATGTAACTGAGGAGGTCGAAAAGGAAAAAAGTGATGAAACCACTTCTTTTAAATTCATGTTGGCAGGAATGGAAGTTGAAGGGGAAGTTGATACATCGACCTATGAAGGTAATGCTACAGCATCGGGAGGACCTTTAGGTGAGGTTTTCGAGTTGGAGGGCTCGGTAAAGCGGAAAGATGATAAATCTGGTTATGCCATTGATGCGACCACTACAATTAAAGATTTTGAAACTCCAGAGGTAAAATATTCACTCCCCTTGGCTCGAGTTCCTTTGGGTGTTCCTGGAGTTTTTGCCGCTGTCGATATGGATTTGGCTACATCAGCTCGTCTCGATGGTAATTTTGGTATCTCCTGTGAAACTGATACTAATTTTGGGAATGTTCAAAATATCACCCTCAATGCAGTTACCGTAAATGCAGGTGCTGAGGCCAGTATTGGCATCTTTGGAGGAGTATCGATAGGTGTTCCCGCTTTAGGTGAAGTCAGCGTTGGCGGTGAAGGATCTGCTGAAGCAAGCTTAAATGCCTCGGCAAATGTCACTGCTACATCAGAAGGCATCACCTTAGCAGGTGTACTATCAGGGGAAGCCAAAGGAAAATTGGCAGCCGTGGCAAAAGCACAAATATTATTCATGACCAAAAAGAAGTCTATTCCTATAGTAGAAGGAGTTATTGGTTCATTCGAAAAAGAAATTACAGGTACGACAATTACCAATAATAAATCTCTCGAAGCACTAACGAAATTTGGGCCTAGCAATTTTAAAAGAAATAAAAAAGCTGAAGTTCCTGACAAGGCAGCTGATAGCTTCATAGAAAAGCCAGAGGAAAATCCAAAAAAAGCCTCATGGCTATCAAGAAATATGCCGAGTTTTTTCGGGAGAAAAAAATAATTAAAACTAAAAAATGTTTAGGTTTTCGACAGGATTATCGGTGATGGAGGGAAATGATGAAGATACAGGATTTGGTTACCTGATTTATGAAGACAAATCTTCTCAAAAAATTATGACCAATAGTACTCTCTGGACTTCTAAAAATATTTTTAATGATGAAAGAAGTTTTTGGGTGCTCAATGAACCTGGTATATTAAAAGCGATTCAAAAACCACTACCTGACCATTATTTTGATTCTCTAACTATAGATTTGGATCAATTGTACACTAATGACCTACATCCCACCCTTATAAATGGGCCCAAAAGCGAGGCAAAACGCCTATTTCCACAAATAACAGCAAGCTCTGAAAAAAGATATGCTGAATTCATAGGTTTTTTGGAAATCGAGTTTGAATTAACAGAATCATTAACCTCTACTTCAAAATTTGGTGCCTTTTGTGAGGATATAGGTCCCTGCATGATGGGCCTCTTAAATGACCAATATGTAGCACTACCCGAATGGCCCAAACTATATAAAGCACCTCTAGAATGGAGAAAACTCACATGGATATTGAACAATCATTTTTCAGGTCCCTATGATGCGGATACGGAGGCTGTGAAGTCTATGGGAGGCAGAAGATTTCACTGGGGAAGTTTAAAGATAGATGAATCATTGAAAAATAAATCTACGGAAGGATTAGTATATTTTTTCATAGCAAAATTGATCTTAAGTTATCAGGCTTGGATGAAGGAAGAGGACTCCACTTCCGATGAACAATCGACCGCTCTGAATGATTTCATCGAGCTTATCCAGAACCAAGAAATTCGTCCATGGCAAGACCTGTAATGAACTATTAATTTTTTTTTAAACAAGAAGAAGCTTTTTTTTGTAATTAAAATAATATAAGTCTATCCTACTTTAAATCAATAGCTTCCGTTTTTATAAAAGTAGGAATTAAAGAGAGATGAATCATTTGCTTTTACCTATTCTTTTTTTAACTTTATATCACTTTAATCTTATAATTTCATGCCTTCATTAACACGTACTAATCTATCAGCTGCCAAGGCTAATAGAAAAGAAGACAAAGTTTCCCCTACTAGAGCAGACTCTCAATCTGCTACCCTCTCAGACAATCGCCCGGGAACCTTAGCCCAGATGAAATTATTAGAGGCCATGAGCGAGGGGCCTCAGGCTCAAAAAACTGCCCAATTACAGGCCGTGATGCACGGTAATACACCCATTCAAAAAACTGCAGAAGAGGAAGAAGTGCAAATGAAAGCTACACCACTTCAAAAAAAAGAAAATAACACAGGCTTACCTGACAATCTAAAATCAGGAGTGGAGAATTTATCCGGTGTCTCCATGAATGATGTCAAAGTCCACCCCAATTCAGACCAACCTGCCCAAATGCAGGCACACGCCTTCGCACAAGGTACCAACATCCATGTCGGGCCCGGACAAGAAAAACACCTCCCCCACGAAGCATGGCATGTAGTCCAACAAAAGCAAGGTAGGGTAAAACCAACTAATCAATTGAAGGGAGAAATTCTCGTCAATGATGACAAGAGACTCGAGCATGAAGCAGACGTTATGGGAGCTAAAGCATCAAATTTAAGCGCCTTTAATGAATCCGCAACCCAACTCAAATCAATAAACATTAATTCTACCGCAATCCGTCAATTTACCACTGATGAAGCCAAAGCAGAACTAGAAGACCTTGAGAGTAAAAAAATTGTTACAGAGAATAGGCAAAAATTTGAAAAAAATTCTGAAGTCAATAATAATGAAGCAGCGGCAACGGGAGGAGAAAGAGAGGATCAGTCAAATGCAGCATTGACAAATAAAGATGCTAAAGAGGAAAAAGCTAAGGATGAAGAAGATGAGACTGGGAATAACCAATCAAAAAATACACTCGTAAATATGGCTACCTTGGGTATAGGCGTTGCAGGAGATGGAGCTGCAGTAGGTGCGGGTACATTCGATAAAATAAGTAAAGGTAAAGAACTGTTCGATGCGACTAGTGACGCAACTGGAACTGGGGTCAAAGGTACATTCAAGGAGGCCGGGGATACAGGTTTCGGTGCGGGGGACGTCGGTGCGGCAGCTGGTCAAGTTTTAGGAGTAGTTGGATCCGGATATAAAGCTTTTATGGCAGGATGGGAAAACCAGGAAAAAGGCAATGATCTTATAAGTAAGGCCGATCTTGGCATAAAAGGAGCCGGCCTGATCTCCAAAGCTACTGAAATGTCAATGCATTTTGCGAAATCCGATACCGTAACAGGATTGTTCCCTGGA
>NZHT01000024.1 GCA_002691385.1 Flammeovirgaceae bacterium
TTCTTTAAAATCAATCAAGTGAAAAGGAAGTTTTTTCAAAAGACTAAAATACTTTGAGCGTAGTTTGCAAGAATGTCAACTAATGATAACTTTGCGCACTTAAAGCGAGTACTGGGTTAAAGTTATTAAAATGTCTAAAATAAAAATCGCAATAAATGGATTTGGTCGAATTGGCCGACTCGTATTCCGTGTGGCAACACAGAATGAAAATATAGAAGTAGTAGGAATAAACGATCTCATTGACGTCGACTATATGGCTTACATGCTTAAATATGATTCTACTCATGGTAACTTCAAAGGTGAGATCTCAGTTGAAGAAAAAAAATTAGTAGTTAACGGTAAAGCCATTCGAGTAACTGCTGAGCGTAATCCTGTTGACTTAAAGTGGGGAGAAATAGGAGTAGATTACGTGATTGAGTCAACGGGCCTCTTTTTGAGTAAAGAAGCCGCCAAAGGGCACATAGATGCTGGAGCCAAAAAAGTAGTCATGTCTGCTCCTTCCAAAGACGATACGTCTATGTTTGTTATGGGGGTTAACCATACAGATTACCATCCTGACATGGAATTTGTATCTAACGCTTCTTGTACCACAAACTGTTTGGCGCCAATCGCTAAAGTACTCAATGATAATTTTGGAATTAGAGAAGGTTTAATGACAACCGTACATGCCGCCACTGCTACCCAAAAAACGGTAGATGGTCCTTCTATGAAAGACTGGCGGGGTGGACGTGGTGCTTATCAAAACATCATTCCTTCTTCTACAGGTGCTGCCAAGGCAGTAGGTAAAGTTATCCCTGCCCTAAATGGAAAATTGACAGGTATGTCTTTTAGGGTGCCTACTGCTGATGTTTCTGCAGTGGACTTAACGGTAAATCTTGAGAAAGCCACCAGTTATGAAGAAATATGCGCTCTGATGAAAGGCGCTTCAGAAGGAACTATGAAAGGAATTTTAGGCTACACCGAAGATGCCGTAGTATCCAATGACTTTTTAGGAGATGCGCGAACCTCAATTTTTGATGCAGGGGCAGGCATACAGTTGTCCCCTACCTTTGTAAAGGTGGTTTCATGGTATGACAACGAATGGGGCTACTCATCAAAAGTGATTGAATTGGTAGAATACATGGCTTCAAAATCATAAATGACTGATAAAAATAGCAATTGATAGGGTTGCGGTTTTTTTGATCATTTCAAACTATTTACGAGCCAGATAAAGCTCGCATTCATTTAATGCCCGTTCTCATAGAGGTCTTGCGTCTTAATCTCAATAATATGATTTTCAATATCTGAAAGCATCAAGTGATCAATATCCTCAATATCTTGAGGTATTCTGCACACCTCCAAATATTCAATATCATTAATAGCTGCCTCCTCCCCAATCAAAGCCTCCAGCATCAAAAAAGTGGCACCCATGTAATGCCCCTCATTCGCGTCCTCAAAATCTTCAAAACACACTTGAATCCCTACCGAATCTGGATAAACATCATGCAGTAAAGGAATCAAAATTGTCTCTTCAGGATTGAATAATTGATCCTCATAATTGATCAATACTGGACCTGGTTGTGCAGGCTTGAAAGCAATAACCTCCCAATCTTCCATTTCAGGTGCAGCTGCGACGAGTGTCCTTACATGTGGAAAGAAATCTAAATCACCCGCAGCGCTGATGATCAATGCCCCCCGATGATCTCCTTCATCTCCTCCAATTTCAAAAAAAATCTGATCACAATACTTATCCAACTCAAATTGCATATCATGTACGGCTGCATCTCTCAAATCAGACTTAATTTCTCCAAGTTTCAAGTAAACAGACTGATGCTTTAAAAACCAATTCCAAAAATCTTCAGGTTTGTTCATTGGGCAATATTGGTGTAAACAGCTTGAACATCATCATCATCTTCGATTTTGTCAAGCATTTTTTCAATTTCTATCATCTGATCCTTCGAAAAAGTTACCAGTGTGGTGGGAATTCGTTGTAATGAAGATTTCTTTACTTCTACCCCAAAATCCTCTAATCCCTTTGAAAGATTACCAAAAGCCGTATAATCTCCACTCACATAGATCTGACCATCATGTTCTGAAATTTCTTCCAGTCCCGCATCAATGAGTTCAAGTTCTAACATCTCTAAATCGATTTCATATGCTTTTTTAAATTCAAATATGGCTTTACGTGCAAACATAAACTCCAATGAACCTGAGGGAGTAAAGGCACCCCCTGCCTTACTGAAATAAGACTTAATATTGGCAACGGTTCTATTGTTATTGTCAGTAGCACATTCGACAAAAACCAAGACACCATATGGCCCTTTTCCTTCAAAGGTTACCTCATTAATAGCTTCAGCATCTTTACCTATGCCACGTTTGATGGCATTATCAATATTATCTTTAGGCATGTTTTCAGCCTTGGCATTTTGAATCGCTACACGTAGTTTGCTATTTATTTCAGGTTCTCCCCCACCTTCCCTTGCTGCCATTTGAATGGCTTTGGCCAGTTTAGGAAAGACCTTGGACATCTTATCCCAACGTTTTTCTTTGGCCGCCCTTCTATATTCAAATGCTCTTCCCATTTATTTACTTATTTCAGACAAAAATAAAATAAAGTATCATTCAAATTCAATGTTCCTTCAATTTGAATCTGAAATTTAAAATAATCCCAATCAAAACCAAGGCAATACCTATATAGGTTAGTAGATTAAAATACTCATTAAAAATTATAAAGCCAAAAATCAGAGCGTAGACTACTCCTAAATAATCAAAAATGGCAACTTTAGAAACTTTGGCCTGCTGATAGGATTTAGTCATAAAATATTGAGCCATCTGTGTGGTGACCCCCACCATCAACAAATTAAACCAATCCCAACCTTCGGGCTGTACCCAAAACCATAAGGAACCTATCAATGATATCGGAAGCACAACCAAAGGGAAGTAAAACATAATTACCAAAGGGTGCTCTGTAGAACTTAATTTTCGTACCAGATTATAGGCAATACCACTAAAAAAAGAAGAAAAAATACCCAAAAGCAAATGAATCCCTGATATGCGAGCATCAAATCCTTGAATGATCAAAATGCCCACAAAGCTCAATACAAAAAAAGCAATCTGAGCCGGGTGAATTTTCTCTCTCACCAAATAAACTCCAATAAGGGTGGTGAAAATGGGAGTCAAATTCGTCAACGTGGATGCCGCCGCCAACGGAATTTTATGAAGTAAATAATAATTCAGAATTAAGGCTATAGCGCCCACCGCGCCACGGGTAGCCAGTAGTCCCTTATTATTGCCAAAAACAGTTATTTTTTTAGGAATTAGATAAACCAAGCTCAAAGTCATGGATATAATAGCTCGAAAAAAAACAATCTCAATGGCCGGAATATTGGGGATATACTTTACAAAAACTTTCATTAAGCTAAAAGCCAGTGTTGCGAGCAACATATAACGTGCACCCAAGGGAATTTTCATTTATATTTTTTTTTAGTTTACAACATAAAAAAATCAAAATACGATTTTCCTCATGTTAACTTCGCTAAATGAAGAAAAGTATCCTTATTATTTTACTCCTTTTTACAAGCGCACAACTTTACGCCCAACCTCAAGGACTCTTGTTGGACCAAATTAACCAAACCCCCATTAAAGGAGCCTACATTTTTGGTATAGATACAGTTCAAACAAATGATCAAGGTTTATTTTTTTATCATCCAAATAGTGAAATTTTGATTCAAAGTATGGGTTATCAAGACCTACGAATGATGACCTTAGATTCTGCATTAATCATATTTTTGATCCCTAATCCCGTTCTGCTTGAAGCCATTACAGTTAATGATTTTGGAATCCCTCAAAGAAACCAAATCTATCCGGGTGCCATCACTCAACTATCCTCCCAAGAAATAAGTACCAGCGATCCCACTTTAATGACCGCACTCTTCAATCAAGTACCTGGCGTTTTTATGCAATCAGGAGCCTTAAATACCAACAAGATAACCATGCGCGGCGTAGGCTCTCGTGCCGCTTTTGCTACAAAAAAGATCAGGGCTTATTATCAAGACATTCCCCTTACCAACGGTAGTGGCGAGACTACCATTGAAGACATTGATCTAAATACCATTGGGACGATTGAAATTCTCAAAGGACCTAATGCAAGTATTTATGGAAGTGGACTAGGAGGAACCTTGATCCTTCGTCCAAAAAAAACGGTCTTGACATCACAATCTCTTTCAACAGCAGTCACTGTTGGTAGTTTTGGGCTTTTGAGAAACAGTTTAACCTATGCACTCGATCGAAACAAAAAAAGTACCCGCATATCATTTAACCGACAGCAAAGTGATGGTTATCGTGATAACAATACCTTCAAAAGGAATACGTTCTTCGCTACTTCGAGCACCGGAAAACTTAAGGATACTTTCAACTTTCTGATATATTTTGTGAATCAATATGCCGGTATACCGAGTTCATTGAGTGAGACGGATTATCAAAATGAGCCCACCAAAGCCGCCTTCACTTGGGACCAATCTCAAGGATTTGAAGATTATGACAAGTTGCTTTTAGGAAGTTCATGGACGCATTCCTATCATCCCGGATTGACCCAACACGTGAGTTTGTTTAGTTCCTTTAACCAAAGCTTTGAAGCCCGACCCTTCAATATATTGGAAGATCAAATATATGGCATCGGACTTCGTACCCGTATCATCAAAAAAATCAACAAAACTCAACATCAAATCATGGCTGGAATAGAGACCTATCGAGATACCTATCATTGGAAAACCTCTGAAAATCTGTATGCGGATTTCCCTAATTCAGGAAGTATTCAAGGCCAATACTTATCAGACAATGAAGAAATCAGACGGTACTGCAACGTGTTTTTGGAGGTCAATTTAAAGCCTCTGACTTCTTTGAATATAGACTTCGGATTGAACCTAAATCAAACCTTTTATATCTACACCGATACTTATGACTTGGACAGTCTCGATCAAAGTGGCAATTATCAATTTCAAGCCAGATATTCTCCCAGAATAGGCATTTCACATACCGTTCGGCCTGGACTCACGCATTTTGCGCTTATGAGTCACGGTTTTTCACCACCGAGCTTAGAAGAAACATTAACGCCCGAGGGCACCATCAATCCGGATATAAGACCAGAAACTGGATGGAACTACGAATGGGGTATGAAAGGGCATTCATGGGATAAAAAACTAATGTATTCCTTCTCTATCTATCAAATGAATATTCGTGATCTTCTGGTATCTAGAAGGACCGCCGAAGATCAATACACTGGTATAAATGCCGGTAGCACTAGACACAGAGGTATTGAACTCAGCCTCAAAAGTCGGCTTATTCAAACACTTAATTTCACACTCACCCAAAATTTAAATTACAACCATGCCGCCTATAAATTTAAAGAATTTAAAGAAGAATTTGAAAATGAAGAGCTAAGTTATGACGGTAATGCACTTACTGGGATTCCTGCCAATCAATTTAGCCTATCCTTTCATGGAGATTTCAAGGAAAGCCTCTATACACAGTTGAGTTACCAATATATTGATCGCATGCCCTTGACTGATGACAATAGCCGCTATTCGACTTCCTATCAAATAACCAGTTGGCAGATCGGTTGGCAACCTAAAATTTTTATGAAAATCAATCTAGACCTGAGCTATCGCATCAACAACCTATTCGATGAAAAATATGCTTCTATGCATCAAATCAATGCCCGTGCCTTTGGTAGTGGTAGCCCGCGATACTTTTACCCTGGATTACCCAGAAATCACATGATCAGCTTGAAGATAAAATTTGAGCTTTAAGCCATTAGGCCATCCCGCATCACGAGTTTTCGATCTGCCATATCGGCGAGTTCTTCGTTATGGGTAACTATAACAAAAGTGTGGCCCAAATCATCCCTAAGTTCAAAAAACAACTTATGCAAAGCGCGGGCATTAGTAGAATCTAAGTTACCTGAAGGCTCATCTGCAAAAATGATGTCCGGCTGATTTATAAGAGCACGAGCCACAGCCACACGATGCTGCTCTCCTCCAGACAATTCCGAAGGTTTATGAGAGGCTCTTTCTTTAATACCCAAACGATCTAAGAGCTCGATTCCTGATTTTAAAACCTCAGCCTCGTCATGGTTACCAATATAGCCTGGTATACATACATTTTCGAGGGCTGTAAACTCAGGCAGCAGGTTATGGAATTGGAAAATAAGTCCAATATGATCGTTTCTAAATTTAGCCAACTTATTGGATGAAAGTGAAAATAAGGCTTGACCCCTCAGTTTTACAGATCCTTGATCAGGATGATCCAAGCTCGCCAAAATATGAAGCAGCGTACTTTTTCCAGCACCAGAAGCACCTACAATAGATATCACCTCTTTTTCAGCTACTTCCAAGTCTATTCCTTTCAGCACTTCGAGTGCCCCATAGCTCTTATATACGTCTTTGACATGTAGCATGATTGCAAATATAGGTGTCAATTATTTATATAATTTGATTAAACCCAAACTATGAATTAGATTCGCAAAATAATCAAGAAAAAAAATTGTGCTTTCCTCTGTTTAGAATTAAAAAAAATAATCCATGAATATCCACGAATATCAAGCAAAGGAAATATTAGCAAGCTACGGCGTGAACATCCAGCGCGGAAAAGTAGCAAGTACTGTCGATGAAGCTATATCAGCGGCACGCACTATTCAAAAAGAAACGAGCTCTGAATGGTTCGTGATCAAAGCACAAATCCATGCCGGAGGCAGGGGAAAAGGCACCATCATTGAGACAGGGTCTCATGGCGTAGTTTTAGCAAAAAGCATAGAACAAGTGGGTCCCAAAAGTAACGATATTTTAGGAGGCACACTAGTTACTCATCAAACGGGACACGAGGGCAAGAAAGTCAACAAAATACTAATTGCAGAGGATGTTTATTATCCTGGAGCTTCTGAACCCAAAGAATATTACCTATCTATCCTCCTGGATCGTGCAACGGGACAAAATGTGATCATGGCGTCCACCGAAGGAGGAATGGATATCGAAACCGTAGCCGAAAATAATCCTGAAAAAATCATTAAAGAATGGATAGATCCTTCCGTTGGCCTGCGTCGTTTTCAAGCCCAAAAAGTGGCATTTGCATTGGGTCTGATCGGGATCTCTCTAAAAGAAATGGTGAAGTTTATTCAATCCCTTTATGTCGCCTTTGAAAACACAGATTCAGCAATGTTTGAAATCAATCCTGTGCTCAAAACCTCGGACGATAAAATATTGGCGGTAGATGCGAAAGTAGATATTGATGACAATGCCCTTTTTAGGCAAAAAGAGATTTTACAATTTAGGGACTTATCAGAAGAAGATCCCTTGGAGGTTGCCGCAGCAGCGCATGGTCTCAACTATGTGAAGTTAGATGGAAATGTAGGCTGCATGGTCAATGGCGCTGGACTTGCCATGGCGACGATGGATATGATTAAACTTTCCGGAGGAGAACCTGCCAACTTTCTTGATGTGGGAGGTGGGGCCAATGCCGAAACAGTAGAAGCAGGATTTAGAATTATATTGAAAGATCCCAACGTAAAAGCCATCCTAGTAAACATTTTTGGTGGTATTGTTCGATGTGACCGCGTTGCCAGTGGTGTGGTAGAAGCCTATAAAAAAATTGGGAGCATTGAGGTTCCTATCATTGTAAGACTTCAAGGAACCAATGCTGAAAAAGGGGCGCAAATCATTGAATCCTCTGGATTGAAGGTGACTTCAGCCATTTTACTTAAAGATGCTGCTCAAAGGGTTAAAGAAGTGTTGTAAGACTTTCATTACATATAAGCCAACTTAACTAAGAGGTTTTTTTTGATTCAATAGGTTAAGTGAATTTTTTTTCGTACATTTAATCAGAGCTTATTTTGAAAAAAATAAATTCTCTTTTTTCTTCGTATAATTTTGGTAAATGAATTGGGCTATCATTTTGGTAGCCCTTTCTTTTCAATTTCATTTCTAAACAATCCTATCCACTTAACTTTTTGTCTCATGGAAATTAAAATTGTTTTAAGCCTAATCATCTCTTGCCTTACATCAGTGGCGTTTAGCCAATCAGCAAAACTCATCAAAAAATCCCATCTCGAAGCAGAAAAAATAATGACTAAAGTCATTGAATGGCGCCATGACATTCATGAGTATCCAGAGTTATCAAACTTAGAGTTTAAAACGGCAGCCAAAGTCGCCCAACATTTGAGAGATTTAGGTCTTAAAGTCGAAGAAAGAATAGCCAAAACAGGTGTCGTAGGTATTTTAGTGGGAGACCAACCAGGACCCGTGATTGCCTTGAGAGCGGATATGGATGGGCTTCCTGTAACCGAAAGAGTGAAGCTACCATGGGCTTCAAAGGCC
Organism: Flammeovirgaceae bacterium; assembly: GCA_002691385.1. Lineage (GTDB taxonomy): Bacteria > Bacteroidota > Bacteroidia > Cytophagales > Cyclobacteriaceae > UBA4465. Next base: position 8,346 of record NZHT01000024.1, read on the forward strand.
ACTTCGATCTATAATAATAAAGCTACTGGTGTCATGCATGCCTGTGGTCACGATACACATGTCGCCATATTAATGGGAGTTGCTGAAGTACTCAATAGTTTAAAAAAAGATCTCAAAGGAACCGTTAAATTTATTTTTCAACCCGCAGAAGAAGGGGCTCCTCCCGGAGAAGAAGGTGGTGCTAAGCTCATGATCAAAGAAGGCGTCATGACAAATCCAAAAGTAGAGGTTACATTTGGTCTACATATTTCTGCTGATACCCCCGAAGGAATACTTACTTACAAATCTGGTGGTATTTTAGCTGCTGCAGATCGTTTTGTCATTAAGGTTGACGGAAAACAATCTCACGGTTCTCAACCATGGGATTCGATAGATCCTATCGTAACCTCTGCACAAATCATAAATGGCATTCAAACAATCATCAGTCGACAAACCGAACTCACCGAGGAAGGTGCGGTCATTACCGTAGGAATGATCAATTCAGGAATACGCAATAATATCATTCCTGAAAGCGCTGAAATGATCGGTACCATTCGTACCTTGAATAGTAAAATGCAAGATAAAATTCATACCGATCTGATCCGAACAGCTACAAAAATAGGAGAAAGTATGGGTGCCCAAGTAACTGTCGATATTGAAAGAGGAGTTCCCGTAACTTTCAATGATCCTGCCCTCACCATCAAAGCAGTCAGCTGGCTAAATCGGAGTCTTGGACCCGAGCATGTCCAATTACAGCGTGCTATTACGGGAGCTGAAGATTTCTCTTTCTTTGGAGAAAAGGTACCTTCATTTTTCTTTTTCATTGGAGGATGTCCAAAAGGATCGGATCCAAATTTGGCGGCTCCGCACCATACCCCAGACTTTTATGTCACCGATTCAGCTATGATAACCGGGGTCAAGGCTATGTTAGGGTTGACTTTAGGCTACATGAACGACCCTTTAAAATAACTTCCCTTATACTTTTCTTTATGATGGATCCATGAAATCAATAACAGGGTATCACTTGTTCAATGTAGCCTAAACCTTCCGATAAGTTTAGCCCAATACATTCACCATATAACTCCAAAGAAATTAGGTAGTTTGCAGCCAGTGATCAGGAGTGCCTCCTCTAATTAACCGGTAGCATCGGCCTGTCTTTCAAACATAATACTCTGGTCCCATCTTGCACTGGATTAAACCATCATCAATTCATATATTCCCTCTTCTCATCAGAGTTGTACTCTAAATTTGTCCTTGTTCCATTTTATATTAACCGAAAGGCTACAAATAAAACCTTTCATCCCAAATAAGAAAGCTCTGTTTAAAAAATTTCTTAAATTCAATTTCCTCAAAAAAAAAATCATGAAAAAAAAATTTGCTTACCTACTAATCGCGTTTCTTTTTACCTTAGGTATGAGCCCCTCATCATGGGCGCAAAGAAAGCAATCGAAAACAAAAACCATTCATCAAGAAATTCCTGTTAGCAAACTAGGTGGACTAGAATGGAGAATGATCGGGCCTTTTCGTGGAGGACGTTCGGCTACCGTCACGGGTGTCATCGGTAACCGCAATCTATATTATATGGGTACAGCGGGAGGCGGTGTTTGGAAAACTACAGATGGGGGTCAAACTTGGGAAAACATTTCAGATGGATTCTTTGGGGGATCTATCGGTGCAATTGCGGTGAGTGAATCAGATCCAAATGTAATATATGTAGGCGAAGGAGAGGAAACGGTGAGAGGAAATGTATCTTCTGGCAGAGGACTATGGAAAAGTAGCGATGCGGGTAAAAACTGGCAATCCATCGGGCTCAAGCAAAGCGAACACATCGGTCGAATTCGTATTCATCCAACGAACCCAAATATGGTTTACATAGCTGTTATGGGAAATCTTTGGAAACCCAATGCCCAGCGTGGTGTTTTCAGATCTAAAAATGGTGGAAAAACCTGGGAAAAAATATTATTTGAATCGGATAAGGCCGGTGCCGTAGATTTAGTTCTAGATCCGAATAACCCAAGAATTATCTACGCCAATACTTGGGAAATAAAGCGTAATGGCTATCGTATGGACAGTGGAGGACCAGGAAGTAAACTTTGGCAAAGTACAGACGGTGGAGATCATTGGAAAGAATTAACTCACAAGCCGGGCCTTCCTAAAGACGTTTGGGGTATTTCAGGTGTAGCGGTTTCCCCACTGAACTCTAATAAAATATGGGTCATCATTGAAAATGCCAAAGGAGGCGTCTATCGATCCGATGACGGAGGAGAAAAATGGACTTACATCAGCTCAAAAAATGCATTAAGACAAAGAGCATGGTACTATTCACGCATCTACGCAGATACACAAAATGAAGATCGTCTATATGTCATGAATACGAGTTATCACCGTTCCAATGATGGAGGTAAAACTTGGGAGGGATTCAATGCACCACACGGTGACCACCATGACCTTTGGATTGATCCCCAAGATAATCAACGCATGATCATTGCCGATGATGGGGGTGCACAAGTTTCAGAAGACGGCGGTCTTAATTGGACGACTTACCACAACCAACCCACTGCCCAGTTTTATCGGGTTACCACCGATAACAGTTTCCCTTTCAAAATACTCGGCGCCCAGCAGGATAATTCAGCCATCAGAATCTCCCACAGAAGCAATGGAAGCGCCATCACTGAACGAGATTGGGAGCCCACTGCAGGCGGTGAAAGTGCACATCTCGCTCCAGATCCAAAAAATCCAGATATCGTATATGGAGGCACCTATAAAGGCTATATGAACCGAAAAGATCACATTACGGGTCAGACCCGATCCACTAATGTTTGGCCTTACAATCCCGCCGGATCAGGTGTGGAAGTTATGAAATATCGATTCAATTGGAACTATCCTGTCATGTTCAGTCCCCATGATTCCAACAAACTTTATGCGGGATCCAATTACCTACATGAAAGTATAAATGAAGGACAGAGTTGGCGCGTAATCAGTCCTGATCTCACTCGCAATGAACCACATACCTTAAAATCATCAGGAGGACCGATTACCCAAGATAACACCGGTGTAGAATTTTATGGTACCCTTTTTGCTATCGCAGAAAGTAAACAAGAAGCAGGCGTAATTTATACAGGAAGTGATGACGGATTGGTCCACGTCACCCGAGATGGCGGTAAAAACTGGACTGATATCACCCCTCCTATGTCTCCCAAAAAGAACATGATTAACTGTATTGATGTAGATCCGCATCATCACGGTGGGGTATACATAGCAGCAACTGCATATAAATTTGGGGATTACACCCCCTATCTCTATAAATCCAAGGACTATGGCAAAACATGGACCGTTATCACGTCAGGTATTGGGGTAAAAGATTATACGCGAGCGATTAGAGCTGATTTAGTACGACCAGGACTCCTGTATGCAGGTACCGAATGGGGACTCTATATTTCATATGACGATGGTGTGCATTGGGAAAACTTTAGGTTGAATCTTCCTATCGTATCCATACGAGATTTACACGTTCGCGAGGAATATTTAATAGCAGCTACACATGGACGCTCCTTTTGGATGATTGATGATTTAGGACCAGTAAGACAGGTAAATGATGATATTTTGGCCAAGAGCCATCACCTTTACGCACCTAAGCCCGCCTACAGAATGGCACAAAGTGGCAGACGTGTGAATTCCAAAATAGAAGGAACCAATCATCCCAATGGAGCTTTACTTAATTTCTTTATCGAAGATGAAAAAGCCGACGTACAAATTGAGATTTTAGAAATAGACGGATCATTGATCAAATCTTACTCCAATCAATCAAAAGAAAGGTCCTCAAAGCTTAAGGTAAAGGCTGGAGGCAACAAATTCGTGTGGAATCTTCGTTATCCTGGATTTTTAGCTTTCCCGGGCATGGTACTCTATTCTTCTCCTAATCTTGGACCCAAAGCGGTACCCGGTAGCTATTTAGTTCGACTGATAGTAGATGGCGATACCCTTCAACAAAATTTAACTATTTTAGGAGATCCTCGAATGCCTAACACTTCTGCAGATTATCAAGCCCAATTTGATTTTTTAATTCAATTAAGGAATAAGGTAAGTCAGGCTCATCAGGCCATGCTCGATATTGAAAAAATCCGGAAAGAAATTAATTTTGTCAAACCTAAAATTAAAGACCCTATCCTACTCGATAAAATGGCAACTTTTATGAAAAAGTTGACCATTATTGAAGGTACAATTCATCAAACAAAAAACAAAAGCAATCAGGACCCTTTAAATTATGGGATCAAAGTCAACAATAGGTTGGCATTTTTAATGGCAGATCAGCAACGTGGCGATTATCCTCCAACGGATCAAGCCTACCAAGTATATACTGAACTTGCTGCAGATCTTGATCAGATTTTAAAAGAAATGATAAATTTATGTGTCCAATCCATTCCTGATCTGAATCAAGCTTTAAATGGGTTAAAAGCTATTTCAACACCAAAATAAACATTAAAATAAGAAATATAAATCCATCGATGCTTTATCATATGCCGATAGATTTAATAAGCTATTATTTTTTGGAGAGATTCCAAACTGCGACCGATGACTGCCAACCCTTTCTTTTGAATGATGGGGCGCTCTATCAAAATCGGATGATTTACCATAGCCTGAAGCCAGTCTACTTTATCGGGATCAGATGATTTATAAAGTTCTTTAAATATCTTTTCTCCTCTTCTGATTAAATCATAAGGCGTTATACCCAATTCTGTCACCAGTATTTCCAGTTGCGTACTGTCTAAGGGTGTTTTGAGGTATTCAATAACTTCTACTTCTAAACCCGCTGCCGTCAACTCCTTCAAAGCCGTACGACTTTTTCCACATTTATTATTATGGTATATTTTAACCATCAAGTATCTTTCTATTATAGGCTTTAAATTTACAACACCTCTACAACCAAATTATGATTGGTGTAGATACAAATATCTGCAGCGATGATCAAACTTTCCCGGACGATCTCATCCGCCGTAAGGTGATCTGCATGCTTTTTAAGTGCTAAGGCAGCTGATTTTGCATATTGACTACCGCTGCCTATGGAAGCCACATCTTCATCTGGATCCAAAACATCTCCGGTACCAGAGATGACCAGCATTTCATTTTTATCCGCAACAATCATCATTGCCTCCAACTGTCGCAAATATTTATCCCTACGCCAATCTTTGGCCAATTCGACCGCTGCTCGCTTCAAATTACCGGAAAACGCACTCAGCTTTTCATCAAATCGATCCAATAAAGTGAAAGCATCAGCAGTAGAGCCTGCAAATCCCGTAATGATGGTACCTTCAGATAGCTTTCTTATCTTCTTCACATGGCTCTTGGCAACCGTAGAACCCATAGTCGCTTGTCCATCTGCTCCCAGGGCCATCTTACCCTTGTGATAAACTGCCAGTACCGTCGTAGATTTCATTTTAATTTTAGTCATAATATCATTTTATAAAAAAATCAGCCCGATGCTTATCGAATTTATATAAGTATGCGTACAGGCTCTTCAAGCAATCCTTTCAAACTTTTGAGAAAATTAGCCCCTATGGCCCCATCTACGGCTCGATGATCACACGACAAGGTTACCTTCATGGTATGCCCTGGACTAATTACACCGTCTTTAACTATCACAGCCTCTTTGATGCCTCCTATAGCTAGAATACATGCATTGGGAGGATTGATAATCGCTGTAAACTCCTCCACACCAAACATGCCCAAATTGGAAATACTAAAAGTATTGCCGCTAAACTCTTCTGGTAATAATTTCTTAGCTACTGCACGTTGGGCCAAGTCCTTTACCTCTGATGAGAGGTGAGCCAAAGATTTGTTATCTGCAAACTTCACAACAGGTACTACCAAACCGTCCGGTATGGCTACAGCCACACCAATATGAATGTGCTGGTGTTTCTGCATTTTATCTTCTAACCAACTCACATTAACTTCAGGATGCTGCCTGATGGCACTAGCAACTGCTTTTAATACAATGTCATTGAAAGAAATCTTAACTGGAGACACTTCATTCATACTTGCCCGGGCAGCCATAGCTTTGTCCATGTTGATATCCATCGTTAAATAGAAATGTGGGGCACTGAATTTGCTTAAAGAAAGTCGTGAAGCAATCACTTTCCTCATCTGAGTCAAGGTTATGTCCTCAGAAGATTCAGTACCAACAACCTTCGGTTTAACATAATTTTGGGAGGTTGTTGCTGTTGCAAGCGTCGTCGAAATCGATGGCTTGAATGTTTCTACATCTTTTTTAACAATCCTACCTCCATCTCCAGATCCGGGTATGGTACTCAAATCAATTCCTTTATCCTTAGCCATTTTTTTGGCCAATGGAGATGCTAACACCCGCCCATTAGAAATAGATTCAGGGGAGATTGAAGAACTTGGCGCTTCAACGGAAGCAGGGACTGCCGCTGCAGCAGTAATTACCGTTTCAGTTTTCGATGCTGCCTTGTTTTCTAAATGCAATAAAGCCTCAAAATCAGCATTTTCTTCTCCTATAATGGCAATGATATCATCCACCTCCACAGCACTACCCGCCGATACTGCTGTGTATAATAAAGTACCATCATCATAAGATTCTAACTCCATAGTTGCTTTATCTGTTTCAACCTCAGCCAAAATATCTCCTGAACTGACTTGATCGCCTACCTTCATCAACCATTGAGCGATAATACCTTCTGTCATGGTATCGCTCATTTTAGGCATTCTCAAAACAGTTGCCTTTAAACTGGAAGCATCGACGGCATCCACTTTAGCTGGCTCAGTGTCTCCCTTTGGGACAGGGATCGGTTCAGAAACCGGTTGGGAAGGCTCAGAAATAAGAGATTCAATATCTTCTCCTTTATCTCCAATAATGGCTATGACCGCATCCACAGCCACGGTTGCCTTCTCAGGAACGCCAATATGCAAAAGAATTCCATCTTCATATGACTCCAATTCCATGGTCGCTTTATCCGTCTCGACTTCGGCAAGAACATCACCGGAGACAATCACATCTCCTTCTTTTTTCAACCATGAAGAAATGACGCCTTCAGTCATGGTGTCACTCATTTTGGGCATTTTTATTACTTCTGCCATTTCTATTAAATCAATTCTATAATTTTAAAGGCCAAAGTTAACCCAAGTCAGATTTTAATCAAGCAAGCAAAAGAGATTATTTAAATGTCAATTAAAGAATACTAAGAAATTTGACACCCACACAAAGTGAATTTAATGGAAAAGAAAACTTATTTACCTCCAAAATTACTATTTAATGGCCATCTCCAAACTGTATACCCTGCTATATTTAGAAAAATTAAGCTTTTAACACCCTATGTTCATGAGAGAATCATTACTCAAGATCAAGATTTTTTAGACTTATTTTGGATGAGACAAAAAAGTGATAAATTGGTCATAATTTCACATGGCTTGGAAGGAAATGCAGATCGGGCATATGTCAAAGGTATGGCCAATGCTCATTTTTCTGAAAATTTTGATGTGTTAACTTGGAATTATAGGGGATGCTCAGATCAATTAAATAAGCTGCCAAAAATGTATCATAGTGGAGCTACCGAAGACTTATTAGAAGTCGTGAATCATACATCAAAGGACTATCATGAAATTTTCCTGATTGGATTCAGTCTCGGAGCCAACCTGACTCTCAAGTTTTTGGGTGAAAGAGGCTCTTACAAAAACATAAAAAAAGCTTGTGTAATTGCTGCCCCACTTGATTTAAAGTCGAGCTCACTTCATTTGAATAGACTAAAGAACGCCCTATATCAAATAAGATTTATGCGATCTTTAAAAATGAAAGCCCGAGCAAAGCATGCGCAGTATCCAGGACTCTTCGATCTTAAAAAACTAGAAAATATACATACCATTTATGATTTTGATAACTTAATTACAGCGCCCATACACGGTTTTAAAAATGCTGACGATTACTATGAAAAATGTAGTTCCAAAAATTTTATAAGAAATATTCAGATTCCTACCCAAATACTCAACGCAATGAATGATCCCTTTTTAACAACAAAAATATTAGATAAATCTATTGTAACAAATTTCGATTATGTTTCTTATCAAATTACCTCTCAAGGAGGACATTGTGGTTATCCTAACTTTTCTACAAAAACTTATTGGTCTGAGGCATTCGCTGTCAATTATTTTAAAAGTTAGGTTAAATTACGTCAGCAAAATATGATAGATCGTTACACCCTTTCAGCCCATAAAGAGCTATTAGAAA
>NZHT01000025.1 GCA_002691385.1 Flammeovirgaceae bacterium
AACAACAATACACGCAGACATTCGTTAGTAGGGCTAGCCCTCCTTAATACTCGTTGCGTGATACTCAAGCAAGGAGATAAAGAGGGCCAGGTTTCCTCGGCTCGGTACGCTGCTAACTAGAACCCGAAAGTTGAGTTGGCGGTAACACCGTACCCGCTGCTATCCATGTCTCCAATTGAGATTGCACCCCCCATGCCTGAGTGATTGCTGCAAAAGTAATAAAGACTGGTTAAGTTTGAATCTTCTGGAATTTGAATTTGTGTGTAAGCACCAGTCGATCCGGGAAACCCAACATAAGATATGCCCTCGCTAAAGGTAGTGCCGTTGTTATGTGTTCCGTTGGATGTCAACGAAAAACGTACAGGATGATTGCTGTTTGATCCATCGGATTGCAAGAACCGATAAGTTTTACCTCTGGCCAGAGTAATGGTGGGAGCGATTTCTCCGTCTATGGAATATTTGTTGCTTGAGGAGTAGCCGCTGGAGACGCTTTGGACGATCACCACAAGTTCAACCGGAGCTTGGCTTGTGGTTTCGGCTACATCGGTAATAGAGATGTTTAGGTCCTGACTAGTTGCGGCGCTGCCATCGGAAACTGTTATCGTGACAAAGTAAGAACTTTTTTCTTCAAAGTCTGGTGCGGCTTTGAAGGTAAGGGCTCCCGCCTCGGTTACCTGTAGGAGGTCTGCATCTTCCCCTGACAAGCTGTAAGTCAGCGAATCACCATCGCCATCAGTTGCATTGACAGTGGTGATCTGAGTCTGGTTTTCATTCACTGGTAGTGTTGACGGCAGATCGTTGATGACTGGCGCGTTATTGGAATTTGTTGAGGTAGCGCTACTTGTATTAATTCCTGAAACCGTAGTGCTAGGCTGCATAGCTGCCAAGGTTTCTTGACCATAATTACTCCCGCCACCACCCCCGCACGCCATGAGCGAAACAGAAGCGAAAAGAAGTACGAAATTGTTTTTCATTTTTTTCCCTTGGATATTGATATGGCGCAAATATATGACAATAAATAGACAACTACAATATAAAAGAATAATATATAGACATAAACGGGACTAAAACCGTTTAATTTTTATAAATAATTAATTAAAGAGACATAATATGGACAAGTCAGGACTGAAGATGGCGGTAATCGCAAAGGTGTTAGCTCTAAGTTTATTGTGGGCTGGAATAGGTAACGCCGGACACCATGAGGAAGAAGCGGTTGGCCCGACTATAGCGGAATTAGCTGTAAGCTCGAGCGGGCTCTCCACTCTCGTCACGGCTCTCAAGGCTGCTGGGTTGGTTGAGACGTTAAGCGAAGAAGGGCCGTTTACCGTTCTAGCTCCCACAGATCAGGCATTTGATGCATTGCCAAAGGGAGCTTTGGAAGGGTTGATTGCGGATAAGGAAAAGCTCAAGAAGGTTTTACTCTCTCACGTAATTTCTGGACGTGCGCTAGCTGAAACGGTGGTGACATTAGACTCGGTGAAGGCATTAAGCGGTGAGATGCTCACTATCTCGACTGAAGATGGGGTTGAGATAGCGGGCGCTAGGGTCATCAAGACGGATTTGTTAGCAAAAAATGGGGTCGTACATTTAATTGATGCAGTCATTATCCCGTGACATGAATATGGGTATTCTCGATCCCCAAGAGAAAATGAGTCCTGGAAGTCAGGGAGACCTCTTCCAGGATACCTCCAATGCTTCAGAGGTTAAGCGGATCGGAGGATTTGTTGCGTCAAGGGAAGCTGCGCTTCGAGGGTTAGAGAGTTTTCTGTCTGGCGCTGCTGACGATTATCGAAAAAAACGTAATGTAGACTTCGGATCAAACAAGCACGCTTTCGTGTCCCAATTATCCCCTTATATTTCCTCCGGTCTCATCTCAGAAAAAGAGATTATTATTCAAGTATTGGAGCGCCATAGTCTCGATAAAGCATATAAATTTATTCAGGAAGTCTTTTGGCGCTCCTACTGGAAGGGATGGTTGGAACACCGTCCAAATCTCTGGCAATGTTACTGGGAACTTTTGACGAGTTCGTTCGATTCAGTCATGGCCAATCCTGTCGCGGAGCCCATTTATCTTAAAGCTTGTGAGGGACAAACGGATATCGCGGTCTTCAACTCGTGGATCAAAGAATTGAAGGAAACGGGGTATCTGCATAATCATGCAAGAATGTGGTTTGCGAGTATCTGGATTTTTACATTTAAGCTTCCCTGGGAACTGGGGGCGGATCTCTTTTATCGATATCTGCTCGACGGAGACCCGGCAACGAATACTTTAAGTTGGCGTTGGGTTGCCGGGTTGCACACAAGAGGAAAAATTTACCTTGCGACAAAACAAAATATAGCCAAATTTGCCAAAGGCCGACTGTTGGACATGGGGGTCGGAGACCGCGGACTAGAAAACCTGTCGCAAGGCGCCCTGACTATCCAAGAAAACTTGCCCAGCAGTGCGTTTAAGCTTGCAGCGGTGCAAGAGAAGAGGGCCAACTATCAATGTGAACCGGATGAAAGGCGGGGATTTCTTTTTACGGAGGGGGGGTTGTCGACTATTCCTCCAGACTTCATAACCAATGCCGCAGGACTGAGGCTTGAGGGTCGTAGTCCGATAGAATCTTCTTCTGATTTAGTGAATTCATTTTTGAGGCAAGCAATAAGATCAACGCTCAGTCGAATAGCAACCGAAGATAAGAGGTTGTTAGTGGAAGATCGCCGACTTCTTTCCATTCGAGAAGTCGTTGAATGGGCGAAGAAACACCAGCTAAATTCTGTGCTAGTGGCCTATGCGCCTCAGGGCCCTTGTCACGAGGCTTTGAAAGTACTTAAGGGTGAACTTGGCTTCCACGACATTGAACTCAAAGAAGTTGGTTCGGCCTACGATCAGTCGATCTGGCGCCATTCAAGGAGAGGCTTTTTCCATCTAAACAATAAAATTCCGGAGATTCTTCAATCTTTGGATTTGGTGAGGCCATGATGAGGTATATGGAAAAAACATCTGGAACTATCAAGGCAGAGGTTACCAAGTTCAACAAGCTCTCGGAAATGTGGTGGGACAAAAGTGGTCCCATGGCCCCCCTTCACGGGTTGAATTCAATCAGGCTCCCCTTTATTCACTCTGCCCTAAGTCAGGCGGGCCTTGAACCTTGCTGCACGAGAGTCTTGGATGTAGGTTGTGGGGCTGGAATTTTGTCAGAAAGTCTAGCCCGTCGGGGTTATTTGGTCGACGGCGCAGATCCTGCGCACAAAAATATAGCGATTGCTCGAGAGCATGCTCGTGGAAACGGTATTGAAGTTTCTTATCACGAGGGCCTTGTCGAGGAGCTATTAGAGACAAATTTCGACGCGATACTAGTGATGGAAGTGGTAGAGCACGTTCCAGATATCACGCAGCTTCTGAATCAGTGTGCAGAAAAGCTCAAACCCGGGGGCTGGTTATTTGTCGCGACTATCAATAGGACTCTCGCGTCTTTCATTACTGCGATCATCGGCGCTGAGTATATTTTTAGGATGCTGCCGATAGGCACCCACGATTGGCGCAAATTTGTGAAGCCCTCAGAAATCGTGCAGGGACTTCATAACTTTCAATTAGTCGAACAAACCGGTATCCGGGTTAACCCGATAGGCCCTCGATTTAATTTAACTCGTTATATGGGCGTCAACTACATGCTGTCACTCAGGAAAGAATCGTGATCTCAAACACTATTTCTATTCCTGACGTCGACGTGGAACAACTTCCCCTGCGTATTCAAAGAGACCTCAGGTCCGACCACGCCGGCGAAGCGGGAGCTGTGATGATCTACAAAGGGATTCTCAAAGTTACCAAGGATCCAGAGATTATTAACTTCGCAAAGAATCATCTGGAAACAGAGAACAAGCACCTGTCTTTTTTTGAGAACTGGATGCCCAGAAAAAATCGCTCCAAGCTGACTTTTCTTTGGAAAATGAGCGGTTTTTTAACGGGAGTAATCGCGGCTTCCGGTGCGCGATATTTCACGTATCTCACAATCTATATCATAGAGTCATTTGTTATAAGTCATTATCAGAAACAAATTCGCACGGGGCCTTCGCAGCTATGTGAGGCTTTGCGGATGCTACAGCAAGACGAAAAACATCATCGGAAAGAAGCCGAGGCGTTTATGTGTAATGCGCCTAATCTACTAGAAAGGTTGTGGAGCTTTGCATTGGAGAAGGGGTCAAAAGGGGCCGTCTTAATGGCTCGCCTTATTTAAGTGATCGAGATTCGAGACCTTGAAAGTAAAAAATAAATGCACGTCAGGTCGCAAGGTTTTCCTTATTTTAGGTAACCAGCAATTCGATCCTGAGATATTGAAACGACAAGGTTGTACTGAGGCCATTTTGATAGAGGACTTCGGCTTATGTACCTACGAGAAACATCACAAATTAAAGCTCTACCTCTATTTAGCTTCGATGAGAGAGTACCGAGACGAACTCGAAGCCAACAGTATTGCTGTTCGTTACATGGTACTAGAGGATTTAGACCGATCTAAAAACTATTTTGATCGCCTAGAAGCGGTGGTTCTAAAACATAGCGTGTCCTTTTTGAACCTTTTTGAAATAGAGGACAAAGTTTTTGATTCTGATCTAAAAGATTGGCTTTCTAAGAGCTGTACTGCGTATCACTTTCATCCTTCCCCCGGCTTCATTTTCTCTCAAGAGGAATTCGCGTCTCAACATAAAACGTGGACATCCGATAATAAGACCTACCGAATGGCGTCCTTCTACCAATACGCTAGGAAAAAAACAGGAATTTTGGTCGACTCGGGTAATAAACCGAGAGGCGGGAAGTGGTCTCTCGATAGCGAGAACCGAAAAAAAATTCCCCGAGGTATAGTTATTCCTTCCGCACCGAAAATTGACCAGTCAAAATACCACGAGGAAATTGCAAGATCTGTCGGCAGACATTTCTCTGATCATCCCGGAAATTTGGAAAACATTTGGTTTCCTGTGACACGTCAAGACGCCATCGAGCAATTTCAAAATTTTTTGAAATTTAAATTCGAGAATTTTGGCGTTTATGAAGATGCAATGGTCGAGGGGGAATATTTTCTTTTTCATAGCACCATCAGCGCTTCTCTGAATATCGGCTTGCTGACTCCAACCTTAGTGTTGGATACTGCCACCGAGTACGCCGAAAAGCATGAGACTCCTCTGAACTCATTAGAAGGATTTGTACGTCAGATCCTAGGCTGGCGAGAATTCGTTAGGGGTATCTATCATTTAGAAAGCGACCGCCAAATCAATAGCAACTATTGGAATCACAGCAGGGAGCTAGCACAAAGCTGGTACACAGGCGAAACGGGGATATTACCGCTTGATGACTGCATAAAAAGTGCGCTCGACACGGGCTACGGCCATCATATATCCAGGCTTATGGTCATTTCCAATCTCATGAATTTGTGTGGAGTGCACCCAAGGTCTATCTACCGCTGGTTCATGGAGATGTACATAGATTCTTCTGAGTGGGTTATGGTTCCCAACGTTTTTGGTATGGCGACTTATTCTGACGCGGGCCTGATGTCGACCAAGCCCTATACTTGTGGATCAAATTACATATTAAAAATGAGTAACTACAAAAGAGGGGACTGGTGTGAGACGGTCGATGGCCTTTACTGGTCTTTTATAGATAAAAACAGAGATTTTTACGAGACCAATCCGAGATTAGGGTTCCAAGTCAAACTGCTTGACCGTTTAGATCTAGATAGGAAGCAAAGCATCTTCGCCAAAGCCGGTCAATTCATAGAAGAACATACTATATGAGGCCGGCTAAGACCTGCGTCACCTGTAAAAAGCCTTTCACTTGGCGTAAAAAGTGGAGAAAGGAGTGGGATTCTGTCCGGTACTGCGGTGAGAGGTGCCGCCGTAACAAAACAAATTCACTGCCAAAGCGCTAGTATAATTCGCGACACGTTTCCGCGACGTTCTTAAAAAATCATGATCCTCCAGAGCGGATGCGTTCTCAGCAATAGACCTGTTCACCTCTGGTGCATCGCGACTAATCACAACCGTTGCAATAATTTCCCTTCTTGTTGCTATGACGGAAATCCTTATTCCATTTTGTCCGATAGCGCTTTGTTATTTAAGAGCTACTATTTTATGGACATATAGTAGACAAAAATAACTTTAAATCGATATTTCTAGAATAATATTAGAATATATGTAGACATAGTAAGAAAATAGAGTATTATAGCGCTTGTAACTAGACAACAACTAGACAGCAGCGCGGACCGGGGAAACTTTATCCCTCTCTCCCTAGGACCCTCGGTTCGCGCAGCTTTCAAGGAGGTATTGATGCGACGATTTTTAAAGGTGTGTGGTTGGGGGTGGTGCGCAGTAATCTGTGTAGCCCCTTTCATTTAGCAGGGAACGCTTTTGGCGGCGAAGATTTGGAACTTATCGAACAAGCACTAATAAGGAAAACTCATGAAAGACACGAGAAAAGAAAAACAAAATGCAAAAACAACGGGATTCCAGGGGCCCCACCCTTTGAGGAGGATTTTGCTGGGTCAGGCGCTCATTGTTACAGGCTCTTGGTCCTTGTCTAGCTTCCTCCAGTTAGGAGTGGTTATGTAAGAAAATGCTCAATCAAGTGGTTTCGGGTGTTCAGGTCCGGTGGGAGGTTTTCAGATTCCTCCCAGGCCGATTGCCGGGTCTGAGTACCCCTTTCTTAGAGAGCGGTTCGATTTAGACTTCAGCAGTGTTGGTTTTGAAAAGGAGGGTGTAGTTAAAATTCTTTTAGAAAATTGGTGGTCAAGGCTACCCACTGTTGAGGAGCCCCCAATGGCAGAGTCTTGGTGAGGTGTGCTCCGGACGAGCAAAGCTTGCGGAAAATAGGCGAGCTTCCTTCGGCAGTAGATGATGCAGCAGAGGTGATGAGCGAATATAAAAAAAGGTCTGGTACTCTTCAAGTTGCAAAAGGACGAGAGACAGGTAGTGAATGGCAAGCCCGTTTTTTATCTTGGACTGCTTTAAAGACAAAAGTTTTTGGTCGCTCTTAAGGCTCTCTTTTGGCGACATTTATTAAGATTGGACAACTCTGTCGAGTTTTTCTAAAAATAAAGCCACCTCGATTCTGTTTTCTGCCTCAAGTGAAAATCGCTGGTGAAAGAAAATTTGCAGCGTCACTTTCCCGAACCCTAAAGATACCGAGTATCCGTCATGATCTGACCAGGCTGAGACGCCTGAAAGAATATATTTATCGCCTTTCCGAATGCCTTCATCGACCACTTTCTGATAAGCCCGGAGGGCTTTTTTGACATCGACCTTATGTTCTAACATAACAAAGCCAAGAGTTTCTTGTAAGTTAGAATAGTGGGACCTGATTCTCTTAAATCAACTTGCAGAGAACCACATCATTTATCAGTTGCTATGGCTCGCTGGTTAATTCAGAGGGCAAGGTACACTTGGGAGGGTCCACGCGCTCAGTTGCCTTTGCTTGATGGCATCGGAGCTTAAACTGACAGCAGAGATTTTGTGTTGGTATCTGTCTAAAAAGATTCCATTGTGCTGTTGCTCATGTGAACTTATTGTAGGGATGATCCAACAGAAGAATCACCATGAATTTTAAAGAACCTCTGTTTACCAATGTCCGTTCTGAGGCGCTGGATGCCGAAGTGGAAGT
>NZHT01000026.1 GCA_002691385.1 Flammeovirgaceae bacterium
ACCCATTCATTATTATAAAGATATTGTTGATGATTGTTTGGATTAATGTCGTATATAAACAAATCTTCCCCATCGGTGCTGAAGACTGTTAATCCCCAAGTCCCAAAAGTATTATGGCCTATGGATATACCAGGTATTTCAGGTTCGCCTCCCCCTATTACATTCCAACCAGGGGCGTTTAAATGGACCATATAGCGCAGAGAAGGTACAGCAATTTTTCGGTGAGGATCGTTGGCCATATAGGTGTTTCCGTCTTTCATTTTATGACCACTGATTACCCAGTTATTACTACCAATGGCATGTGAATCATCAGGAATAACTTTGGTTTTTGGGACTTCTAATAAACTTACTTTGCTCGCATATTTAGGAAGTAAATCTCCTGATTCAAATTTAATTTCCTTTCGATAAGCTTGATAGAGCTCCAAAATATCTAAGGCTAGTACTTCATCAGTAATACTAGGATCAAGGGTTATGTCAGGCTCTTTAGGATGGAACCACATGAGCCTTTTAACTGCGTCTGGTCCTATTTTAGCAACGGCGCGACCTATATTTAATTCTTGATTTATGTTTCCCAGTAAACCTTGATGTCGAGAGATAACCACCTCGGGAGTCCATTTTTTGGGAACTAGTCCCAATAATTTAAATTCTATGGGTAGCTCATCAGGCTTTTTTAAAGCCTCATCAATGTAAGCGTTTACACCATGAGTGTAAGCTTCGATTATCTCTACGCCATCTTCATGATAATAATTCATTTCGTTCTTTAAATCACCCCTGTATTTAAACAAACGCGTACCAATATCTCTTTTTATTGCTCTTGGTCCAAGTATTTCAGCTACAGTACCAGTAGCTTGTCTTCTCCAAATTTCAAATTGAAAGAGACGATCTTTAGCTGCGGAATAGCCTTGGGAAAAAAATAAGTCCTCCTGATTTTTTGCATAGATATGATTAATACCCCATTGATCTCGGAGTATTTCAACGGGCGCCTTAAGTCCAGGAATTTTTATTTTTTCAGGAGGGGTTGAGCAGGACCACGATAAGCATCCAAAAATTAGTAAAAAATAGAGGTACAGTATTTTCATGCCATTTCACGATAAATTTATTTAACAATTTAATTGAATTGGACTATTTGAAAAGGGTCAAATGAGATGAACGGATACTAATGTGGACGTTCGGGGGAATAAAAATTCCTTTATTTAGTATTTGCCTTAAGGGGATCTTGTGATAAGATATCCTTGATAAGGATCTCTTCAAAAGCAATTTCATTTTCCATTTGTGGTAAATGGGCCGATTTTTCTATGAAAAATTCTTTTCTATTGGGGAGTAATTTTTGAAGTTTATCTTTGAAATCAGCATATACTACTACCTGATCCGCAACGCCCCATATAGTATAGACCGGAAGATTGAGATCATTAATTTTTTGATGGATGGCATCCATAGTTGTATGATTCTTTCGGGTAGAAATCAAAGCTTGTGCAAACCCTATGTATTGTTGCAAAGTGCTATATTGTTGGGGCCAATTTGGGAATTGGGTAGGATCTAGGAAATCATTTAGCTGCCCCAAGGCAATTTCAGGATAGCGAGAGATGAATTCAGCGATTTCATTAGTTGAAACCGAAATATCTGTAATTATTTCGATATCTTCAAAGCTATTAGAAGAAACATAGATCAGTGACTGAACAAGTTCAGGTTGAAGAACTGCAGCTTGGGAAATGATACGTCCACCATTAGATAAACCAATTAAATGTGCTTTGGTAATATTGAGGTGGTTGAGGAGTTCTAATACTTGATTGGCCATTAAGAGATCAGTATAATTGGTATCGGGATTGTCTGAAAAACCTCTTCCGTATAGATCGAGAACCACCACGTGAAATCCCTTTTCAGTCAAGGTCATATATGTTGTCTCCCAAATATAGGAGGGTACAGAAAATCCATGTATGAGTATCACCGTTGATTTTTTTGTATTTTTATTTGCTTCTTTGTAGAAGGTATGGCCTGCGCTCAGCTTGACAAAAGAACCTTCTGTGCGTGCCATAACTTCAGCTCTAAACTCTGCATCTTTGTAGAGAAATTCATATTTATTAATTGAAGTTGGCTTGCAGGCCATAAACATGCAAACAAAGGTAAAAGCTAAAATTCTTTTCATTGTGGGAGTATCTCTTGAGTGTCTTCAAAGATAATGGAACTTTCACCATCAAATATAGTTAGAGCTCTACGCATTTAATGGTAAGACAAACTGAAACGAGGCAAAGGGAAATACTAGGATCTATCTTTTTATTCTTGGACACTGTTTTTTATCTTATGAGCTTTTCCAAACATGAACAGGTTTAATGCTCAATTATTAATAAAAGGCAGTTTATAATTCAACCATTTTGATGTCTTTAATATTGTCTTCATAAATTCGATCAATGAGCAGCATTCTCGGATCGATTGCAGCTCTCATTGGTAATGAATCCACTTCGAAACTAAAACTCATTTTTTCTTTGTCAATCAATATTCTTTTTTGATAAAGTAATTGTTCCTCATCTTCATCGGTAAACACTCCAATATCTATCCAATCATAGATATCTATTTTAGTTTCATTCCCAAGGCTATCCGCACGTATTTTATGAGATTCAATTTCTAAAGTAACTTCAAATTTTCCATTTTCTAAAGGGGCATAAACTGCAGATTTCATGCGATTGTCATAAAGTGTGATTTCATTGAACCAATCGGTTATTAGATAATGTAAAGAGTCAGGCACTTCTTCTTCCAAATACTTCATGAAGTCTAATGAGGTTGGGTAGGGAGGAGGTCGATATTTGTATTCTTCCAAAAATTCTCGCATTGCCCGATTGACTTTTTTCTCACCTATGTAGTCTTGCAAGGCATACAATATAATTGCACCCTTTCCGTAATGGATATAGCTTTGATTTTCAACCTTGTATAAGGGTTGTTCAGCTTCAATTTCGCCACCCCGGCCTCTAAGGTATCTGTTGTGATCATATTTTAAGAATTCGCGCATCTTCATTGGCGATTTAGAAATACTTTTCATAGTCATCAATGCCGAGTATTCCGAAAAACTTTCACTTAACATCGTTGCTCCTTGCATGTGAGCACCTACGATTTGATGTGCCCACCATTGGTGAGCCATCTCATGAGCAATCACTGCATCTATGACATTATTTTCGGTTTCGTCTTCGAGATTCACAACAAAACCAAGAGCCTCAGAGTAAGGCATGGTTCCAGGAAATGCTTGTGCAAAAGTGGCATATCTTGGAAATTCTATAATGCGACAATGTTTATGCATGTAGGGGCCAAAATTTTCAGTATAGTAAGCCAAAGATCTTTCTACGGCATCCAACATCATTTCAATATTCACATGATGCTTAGCGTCATAATAAATTTCAATGTCTATACCTTCCCACTTCCTTTTTGCTACTTCATATTTCGCAGATATGAATGACATAAAATGTTGAGATGGGTGGTCCACTTTGTACTGATAATAGTTACGGCCCTTTTCTTCCCAGTATTTGGTCAGAGATCCCGGAGCAATCGCAATCTGGTCACTTGAAGTAGAGATTGTAGTTTCAAAATTGATATAATCCGAAGTACCCATAGTCAAGTAATTCCGAAGGCAATTACCTTCACAATTAATTTCTAGCTTAGGCATTCTGATCTTCGGTTTTAAATCATACTTTTTACGCGTATTTTTTTCCGAAAGTTCTTTTCTTTCATCATAACCCAATGATGGGAGCAATTCAAAATTATTTAAAAAAGTACCATTATTGATGATGCCGGTACTGCCTCTGCCATTTTTAAAGCCTTTAGTGATATATTGACTTGTTATGGTCATTTCGATCGTATCTCCAGGAAGCATTGGTTTATCAAAACCTAAGATGAGATAGCCCATTTTCTTATCTTCAAATACTACCTTAGCATTTGGGATATCAAACGCAGGAGACCAATCTTTATCAACATTGAAGTGAACGGAATCAATTTGTATCTGAGTTTCGTTAACAATTTTAAAGATGGCTTTTAAATCCACATTCCGTTTGTAGGGAAATAGGTCAATACTGTATTTGGCATCAATAATTTTGGGAAGCGGTACATTTTGATATTTTTTATATTGCTTTTCATAATCAGCGGCCATCTGTTCATACTCATCATTGGTTTTGTAGGGATTTAATATTTGCGTGTTGTAATAAACAAAAATGGTGACTAAAATCCAGACAAACCCGGTGCCAAAAATAAGTGGTCTATAATTCCGAGGCACTTGTTTTCTAGCAATAATTGTTCGGGTTTTTAAGGAATTACGTATTCCTCTGTTCCACAAAGCTCCCGCAATCAATAAGCACAAGATTGAAAACAAGATCCAATATAGATTAAACATCATAGCCCCATAAAGACCGGGCCCAAAGGCGTTCATGTCAGAGTATAAGGTGGAGGGTCCACTAGCTATGGTCAGCATGTAACTTGAAATATCAAATATTTCTAAAACAATGCTCCAAATGAATATCACGGCAATGGAGACAAAATAGCCGATATATTTATTGTTTACTAAGACTTGAATGGTAATCATGACACCACTCCATATTGCATAAGTCAAGAAATTAGCATAAAAGAAATCTAGAAAATAGACTTCCAATTCGATTCTAAAATAGCCATTTACCAGCTGGTAGAGAACACCACAAAGAATGAAAAATAATTGTAGTAAAATGGTAAGACTGATTAAAGATAAAGTTTTGGCTGCAAGACTGATTAAGGAGATATGTGGGGTTGCGTCAATAACTTCATGAATTTTGCTGTTTCGGTCCCGCCAAATCAGTTCACCACTAAAGAAGACCAAGATGATAATGACAAAAAGGGTAGCATTTCCATCGATATCATCAATTAATTTATAGGTTAAGGGATAGGATTGAAGGCCATAATATTCAAACCCTCCAATAAGACCAGTAATGAGAAGTATGGCGCTGAAGAGGAAGAGAATTTTAAAGGTGACATTTTTAACTATACTTAAAAAGTTCATCATAAAAAAACTCTTAAATTGCAACCAAACGCTAGATCGATCAAAGCCAATTTCCAGAGCTGGGAGAATGAATTTCTCTGAAGATTTTTTTATTGATTTCTCCTGTTTTTTGACTCTTTTATTTTTTTCTTGAAAAGAGAAATTAAGATAAGAAGCAAGCAATATCATGCCCCCGACTGAGATCCATATCAGACGATTCAATAACAGGAGACCGCTAAAACTTGGATTCAAGGTATTTTTTTCAATAGGTGTATAATATTTTGAGTAAATAGAATAAGCACGAATACCAAAGGTGTCAGAAAGGGCACCTAGTGTTTCATTATCAATGTCAGAAATCAAATTACCAGAGATAATGTAGCCGATGATGATGGCCAAAGCACCAACAAAAGAAATAACTGTACTTTTCCATATATTGGCCAAGGCAAATATGATTGATCCGGCGATGAACATATTGGGAAGGATAAAAAGGAAATAGTTATTGGTAAAAGTTTCTATATAAAAGTTTCCAAAACGATCGGCATCAATCCACCCAAACAATGGTGCTACGAGAGAACCTATCACAGTGCCAAGAAAAACTCCAATTAAGGGGAGCGTGGAAAGTAGAAGGGCGCCAAAAAATCTTCCGAAGAAATAACTTGATTTTTTGAGTGGAGTACTAAATAAAATTTCATTAAATTCATTATTAAAATCTCTCAAGGCCGCATTGTTATAAAAAGCAGCCGCCATCAATAAGCCAAAAATGGTCATTACAGTAGTATATACTGTGATAACGTGGGGTGCATTTCTGAGGACATTTCCCACAGAACCTCCAATTTGGATATTATCACTTGCGGTGGCTCCAAAGGTTAGGAGTGCCAGCAGACCTAAAAAGATATATATCATCGGCTGCTTTAATGCATTTTTTATTTCAAATAAAAAGAAATGCTTGAACATATAAAGTGAAGTGTTAATGATTAAACAAGTTGATGTGATGTATTGATTTTCGAAAAGAAAACATCCTCAAGATTGGGTTTAACCTGTTCAAAATCATTTTGTGGATTAGTATCACTATAGACATGTATGAGCGGTTTTCCACCCACCATTTTATTGGATATAATTTGGTATTGCTCAGCGTAAGTATCTAAGTTCTCTCTGCTTACTATTTTTTGGTATACTTTTCCTTGTAAGGTACTCATAGCCTCATCAGGCGAACCATGATAAACGATACACCCCTCATTCATGATGGCCATTTTGGTACAAAGTTCACGAATATCATCTACGATATGGGTTGAAAGAATCACGATGACTTCTTCACCTACATCTGCTAATAAATTATAAAATCTATTCCTTTCTCCTGGATCCAAACCTGCGGTAGGTTCATCAACGATAATGAGTTTGGGATTCCCTAACAATGTCTGGGCAATTCCTATCCGTTGCTTCATGCCACCCGAAAATCCCTTCACATTTTTTTTCCTTTGGTCATATAGGTTGACTTTATTCAGTAAATATTTCACTACTTCTTTTCGTTCTGAAGCTTTGGCGATTCCTTTGAGAATTGCCAAATGGGTGAGTAATTGTTCGGCACTGATGCGTGGATAAACGCCGAATTCTTGTGGTAGGTATCCCAATACTTTTCGGAGTTCATGTGGTTGTTGGAAAATATCAATGTCATTAAGTTTTGCGGAACCGCTGTCTGCCTCTTGAAGTGTAGCAAGGGTGCGCATTAATGAAGATTTTCCAGCACCGTTTGGTCCTAACAAACCAAACAAACCATTTTCTATTTCAATGGATATCTTTTCGAGGGCTTTTACTCCATTGTCATAAGTTTTGGAAAGATCTTTAATAATTAATTTGTGCATATGATTGATTCGATATTTTGGTTAAGTTTATTTCTTGGGCGTTTTTTCTGTAGCATTGCCACCAAAGATTAGTAATACATTATTCAATATTACAAATAATTCGAGAATCATAATTAATTCAATGATGTGGGAGTACAAAAAAAGGTTGCATACTCTTACGTTAGGTTGAATTTATATTCGCTTTTTTTAAAAAGCAATTTGGCCTATATTGATTGACTAATGATAAATGCAAGAAGTCTTTTGCTCTTAATAGAATTCTTTCCAATTTGGGATAAAAAATTCTAAAAATCAAATTAATTGCCTTCAATTTAATATTATCCAGACAGAGATCTTTTTTTTATTGTATCAATAAAAAGAATCAATTTAAATGTCTTCTTTATTTTAATAATCTTTAATTAAGTTCATTTTTAACGCCTTAGATATATTAAGAAATAAAAGTGAAAATCTATATCCTATTTAATTCCAGGGCTACCCTTTATATTTTTATTTTTTCATTATTCAATTGTTTCTGATCACTTCTTTTTTAATTCCATTTAAAAAATAGTTTGAGCATATTAAGTTCAATTGACGGTAAACATGAAAAAATATTTGAATTTGTTCGACTTCACTTAAAAAGTGATCCCGGCAAGAATCGAACTTGCATCTAGAGTTTAGGAAACTCCTATTCTATCCGTTGAACTACGGGACCAAATGATATCAGCTTCGTAAAAATAGACATCTTTGGACAATCTAAAAGGATTGGGGTTGTATATAGTTGGGATATATCTTAAGATGCTCTTTCAAGGCTTCTTCATAAATTAGATTTCTCAAAGCGGACAAGTTTTGCCGAGTTTTAGCAGAGATCATGATAGATTTTTGTTTAGTACCATTTTTAGGATGAGGAGTGTCTTCAGTTAATTCATCAATTTTGTTGTAAACATTGATTCTCTTGATCTGATTTACACCAAGTTCTACTAGTGTTTTTTCTACCACCTTTATGTGATCTTCGTATGCAGGGCTAGAAATGTCTATAATGTGTAGCAATAAGTCTGATTCCCTGACCTCTGCCAGGGTTGATCTGAAGGAAGCAATCAGATCATGAGGGAGTTTTCGGATAAAACCTACGGTGTCAGAAAGTAAAAAAGGAAGGTTCTTAATAACAACTTTTCTTACCGTAGAATCAACAGTGGCAAAGAGTTCATCCTTGGCATAGACAGATTCTTTTCCCAGCAAATTCATTAGGGAGGATTTGCCCGCATTGGTATATCCAATCAAAGCAATTCGGACAATGCCGGTTCTGGATTTTCTTCGAGTACTTGCTTGAAGTTCTACTTTGGTCAATTGTTTCTTCAAAAGGGAAATGCGATTGCGAACCATTCTTTTATCTGTTTCAATTTCTTTTTCTCCGGCACCCCCTCTAGTACCTCTTCCTCCTCTTTGTCTTTCCAAATGTGTCCACATTCTCGTCAATCGAGGCAACAAATATTGAAATCGAGCTAATTCCACTTGGATTTTTGCCTGAGCTGTTTGAGCCCTTCTAAGGAAAATATCTAAAATCAATAGGCTGCGATCATAAACCTTAATTTTCACCTCATTTTCGATATTTCTGAGCTGAGAAGGAGACAGTTCATCATCAAAAATGATTAGATCTATCTTTTCTTTCTTGTTAAAAGACTGTATTTCGTCAAGTTTACCACTCCCGACATATGTTCTCTTGTCGGGGCGTTCAATTTTTTGAACAAATGTTTGGCATACTTTAATATCTAGGGTTTTAGCCAGAAAAGCTAGCTCATCCAAATGCTCTTTGACCAGTTTGTCCGTAGTTTGTTTTTCAACTACTGCAATCAATACACCTAGTTCTGTCTCTTTCTTAGTTTGGTAGTAATCCCCCATAATTTCTTTAAAATGCGAAATTCTTCAATTATATTTTAATTCTGCAGTATTGAGTCATTTTTTTCTAAAATATGCATGCTTAACTTCCCGAAGGGCTCATATTTTGGATTTATCATGACTTAAGTTTATTACCATTCGTTTGAAAAGCTTTTTCTCGATCTCATCAAACTTTAAGCTTAAAAAGGGTTGTTCCGGTCTAAACAAATCTGCCATTGTGTCCATTATTGTAATAAAGGGAAGGGTTAGATGTTAGTAAATTAAATTATCTTCTGCTTAATTAGTGGATAACTTTTATTGGCATCATTTTAGTAGTGATTGAATTTAAGTTAATTTTAGGAATCATTCATTCTTATACAGGTATGATGGAGCATCACAGAAAAAAAGAAGAAAAGGATTTAATCAAAAGATTTGAAGCTTATCTAAAAATGGGGGATAAACAATATTTTGATGAGGATGATTTCTTGACGATTATTAATTTTTATCTAGAATCAGATAAAATTAAGTTGGCACAGAAGGCTTGTGACCTGGGATTGAAGCAATACGCATATTCTACTGATCTTATCGCAGATAAGGCTGAAATTTTAACTAGAATGGGTAGACTCTCGGAAGCTATATCGTGCATAGACGCTGCCTTAATCTTTGCACCCAATGACGTAGATCTCTTGATGCAAAAAGGTTCATTACATACCATATCGGGAGAATATTTATCTTCTGTAGCCTGTTTTAGAAAAATACTTCCTATGGCAGAAGAACGAGATGAAATTCTATATCATATAGGTTTAGCTTATCAAGGGTTAGAGGATTTTGAAAAAGCGACAGAAGCCTATAAAGAGGCCATTGAATTTAATCTAAATAATGAGAGTGTACTATATGAATTAACTTATTGTTTAGAAATGATGGGTGCTTTGGAAAAAAGTATTTCTTACTATAAAAGGTTTATAGACACAGATCCTTATTCTGAATACGCCTGGTACAATATGGGTATTGTTTATAATAAGCTCAAACAATTTGGTAAAGCTATTGATGCATATGAGTTTGCTATTGCTATCGATGAGACCTTCAGTAGCGCGTATTTTAATATGGGTAATACCTATATGAATCTCGAAAAATATGATAAAGCTATAGCTTTTTATTTGTTGACCTTGGAATATGAAGGACCAGGCCCTGAGCTTTACTGCCACATGGGAGCCTCTTATGAGAAAATGGGTCAGTATGAAATAGCCATTCGCTATTATACAAAAGCATCAAAAATTGACCAGCTGTATCATCAGGCATGGTTTGGAGTGGGGACTTGTTTGGCGTTCAAAGAGAATTGGCTAGAAGCCACACATTTTTTTAAAAAAGCTATAAAAATCGATCCTCTCAATGAATCTTATCTAAAGTCCTTGGCAGGATCAGAATATAGTTTAGGGAACAGTGTTTCAGCGATAGAAATTTATGAGCAATTAAGTCAATTAGAACCTGTTGCTGCTGCCGTTTGGTTGGAATGGTCTCGTATTTATTACGATCAAGGAGATTACAAAAAAGCATTGAGCATCATAGAGATGGGATTATCTGATACCCCTGATGGATCAGATTATTTATACCGAAAGGCTATTTACTTATTAGGATATGGGAAATATAAAGAAGCTACGGTCATTTTGGAGCAAGCACTTATCTTGAATTATGAGGGTCATGTCCAGGTTTATGATTTTTTCGAGGACTTAACGACACAAAAAGCACTCTTCAAAATTATAGATCAATATAGAAAAGATGACTAATGCGTGTATTACTTTTTAAAAAAAGGTATTTTTGCATTTAATTTTGGGTGCAAAAATGAACTACTTTTTAAAAAATATTCCCGATCGAACACAAAAACCGCGTGAGTCGGGATATACTATGGTGATGGATAAGGGACTTTCCATACGTGAGGCAGAAGATATGATTGAATCTTCGGGAGATTTTATTGATATTGTGAAGCTGGGTTGGGCAACTTCTTATGTGACGTCCCATCTTGAAAAGAAAATTAAGTTATATCAAAATGCTGGAATACCTTGCTATCTTGGGGGTACTCTTTTTGAAGCTTTTGTGATAAGAGATCAATTTGATGATTTCATTAGGGTAGTGGATAAATATAATTTAGAGCATGTAGAAGTGAGTGACGGTTCGATAACCATGAGCCATGATGAAAAATGTGATTATATTCAGCAAATTTCAAAAAATTATACTGTGCTTAGTGAAGTAGGTTCTAAGGATGCAGCGAAAATCATTCCTCCATATAAGTGGATTGATCAGATGCAGACGGAGCTGGAGGCTGGCGCATGGAAAGTCATCGGAGAAGCAAGAGAAAGTGGAAATGTTGGACTTTTCAGAGATTCTGGTGAAGTTAGACAGGGCTTAGTTGAAGAAATTTTAACCCAGATACCTAAGGATAAAATTTTATGGGAAGCACCGCAAAAATCCCAGCAAGTTTGGTTCATTAAATTGTGTGGAACCAACGTTAATCTCGGTAACATTGCTACGAATGAGGTGATCCCACTAGAGACTATAAGACTTGGCTTACGAGGAGATACGTTTCACGATCATTTAACTACTTAAGTTTTGTGAAAAAAGCAGCAGCGCTTTTTCTGAAAGGAGTCGCCATGGGTGCCGCAAATGTAATTCCGGGAGTTTCTGGGGGAACAATAGCTTTCATTTCTGGTATATATGAAAGGTTAATAAAAGCCTTAAAATCTTTCGATTTCTCCATATTGAGTTTATCAATACAAGGTCATTTTGGACAGTTGGCAAGAAAAACAGACTTGAAGTTTTTGTCCATACTTTTTTCAGGGATAGCCGTGAGCATTTTTAGTTTGGCTCACCTAATAAATTATACATTAAAGTTTTATGAAACATTCACTCTAGCTTTTTTCTTTGGATTGATAGTTGCATCTAGTTTGGGCGTAGGAAGACAAATAAGGGAATTTTCTTTTGGGGTTTTTATCACCTTTTTAATTGGATTTTTGATTGCCGTCTCTATAGCGTTTCTTACCCCTGGAGTAGCCAATGATCATTGGGCATATGTTTTTTTTTGTGGTATGGTCGCCATTTCTAGTATGATCTTACCGGGGTTTTCAGGTTCATATATACTCTTGCTGATGGGTAATTACGCTTTAATGCTTCAATCTATCAGTCACTTTCATTTCAAATTTTTGATTCCTTTTGCTCTCGGATGTTTATTCGGCTTGGTGATTTTTTC
Organism: Flammeovirgaceae bacterium; assembly: GCA_002691385.1. Taxonomy (GTDB): domain Bacteria; phylum Bacteroidota; class Bacteroidia; order Cytophagales; family Cyclobacteriaceae; genus UBA4465. The sequence continues at coordinate 11,933 of NZHT01000026.1, forward strand.
AAGATTGTTAAGTTATTTGTTTGATCATTTTAAAGATGTGACCATTAGCTTATTGACCGGCTTTGTAGTGGGATCGCTTTTGATTATTTGGCCTTGGAAAACGACCCATTATATCACCATTGAAATGCGGCAAAAAGCCGTAGGCTATGATTGGTATTTTCCAAGTTTTGATTTCAACTTTATCATTGGAGCAGCGCTCATGTTGTTGGGGTTTGCTGCGGTTTTTGGAATAGAACGTTTAGGAACAAAAGGCTAATTTAAAGAGTCTGTATTTATGAGTTCTAGATATTTTACCTAACATAGTACTTTAGATGATTTAATATGAAACGTTACGGGCTTGTGGGTTATCCTTTGGGGCATTCTTTTTCTCAGAAGTATTTTTTAAAAAAGTTTCAAAAGCTTAATATTTCCTTGTCCCACAAATATGAGGTGTTTGAAATAAAAAGTCTCAATGACTTCACTGAGATTTGGGATCACTATCCAGATTTGGAGGGGGTCAATGTTACGATTCCTTATAAAACAGAGGTAATACCATTTCTAGATGAAATAGATGTTTCAGCAGCAGGTGTTAAAGCAGTTAATGTGATCAAAAAGAAAGGGAATAAACTTATAGGGTATAATTCTGATGTGTTTGGTTTCAAACAATCTTTAGAGAACTGGTTGATGGGGGCAGAATTGAAGGCTTTGATTTTTGGATCGGGTGGCTCGAGTCTAGCTGTTCAAGCAGGTTTAAAAGCGCTGAATATTCCTTTTAAAATTGTATCCCGTGAGATCATAAAGGGAGATTTTACTTACTTACAATTGAATCAAGCTCCATCGATTATCGATCGGTATCATTTGCTCATCAACACTACGCCGAAAGGGATGTTTCCAAATATTGAAGAGGGCCCCCCGATTCCCTACCGGAGGATTGGTCAAAATCACTACTGTTTTGATTTGATCTATAATCCTAAGGAGACTTTTTTTATGAGGCATGGAAGACAAAACAATGCAAGAACCAAAAATGGTTTAGAAATGTTAGAATTACAAGCTGAAAAATCATGGGAAATTTGGACTAAATAATAATGGAATTCAAACTAATCTCCAATTTTGAGCCTACAGGAGACCAACCTCTCGCGATAAAAAAACTTGTTCAAGGCATTGATTCTCAGGAATCAAATCAAACTCTTTTGGGGGTAACGGGTTCAGGAAAAACCTTTACAATGGCTAATGTTATTGCTCAATCAGGACGACCAAGTTTAATTCTTTGCCACAATAAAACTTTAGCGGCTCAACTATATGGTGAGTTTAAGAGTTTTTTCCCTGAAAATGCAGTGGAATATTTTATTTCTTACTACGATTATTACCAGCCGGAGGCCTACATACCAACAACTAATGTTTACATAGAAAAAGATTTGTCTATAAATGATGAGATAGAAAAATTACGGTTGAGTGCATCTTCGGCCTTATTATCTGGAAGGAGAGACATCATTGTGATCGCTTCTGTTTCGTGTATTTATGGGATTGGTAACCCTGAAGAATTTGGCAAACATGTTGTGCACATCCAGCAAGGAGATGAAATACCGCGAAATGTATTTTTATTGAAGTTGGTCGACATACTTTACAGTAGGTCAGAAAATGAATTTAAGCGAGGAACTTTCAGAGTGAAAGGGGATACTGTGGATGTGTTTGTGGCTTATGCTGATTTTGCTTATCGTTTTATTTTTTGGGGAGATGAGTTGGAATCTATTCAAAGAATTGATCCCTTGTCCGGGGCTAAAATTTCAGATGAAAAATTGATTGCCATATTCCCTGCAAATCTTTTTGTAACTGGAAAGGATCATCTCAAACAGGCCATTAAGGAAATACAAGATGACATGGTTGAACAGGTGCAGTATTTTGAAGACGATCGACGTTTTTTAGAAGCTAAAAGAATCAAGGAGCGAACAGAATTTGATATCGAGATGATCAAAGAGATTGGATACTGCTCTGGTATAGAAAACTATTCGAGGTACTTTGACAGAAGAAATCCAGGGTCAAGGCCTTTTTGTTTGATTGATTACTTCCCTGATGATTTTTTAATGTTCATCGATGAGAGTCATGTATCTATCCCCCAAGTGCGTGCCATGTGGGGCGGAGATCGCAGCCGGAAAGCTAACTTAGTTGATTATGGATTTAGGCTACCTTCAGCACTTGATAACCGACCGTTGACCTTTGCTGAATTCGAAGGCCTAATAGGGCAAACTATTTATGTTAGTGCCACACCCTCGGATTACGAACTACACGCCTCCGGTGGAGTAGTGATTGAGCAATTAATTAGACCTACCGGACTGTTAGATCCAGTAATTGAGGTAAGACCTACCCAACATCAAGTGGACGATTTGATGGAAGAAATCTCAAAACGTATGCAAATGGGAGACCGCATTTTAGTTACTACCATAACTAAGCGTATGGCAGAGGAACTTTCCAAATACCTATCTCAAATGGGAGTAAAGGCAAAATACATTCACAGTGAGATCACAACTTTGGATCGTGTTGAAATATTAAGAGAATTGCGATTGGGAGTTTTTGATGTTTTAGTGGGTGTTAATTTACTCAGAGAAGGATTGGATATTCCCGAAGTTTCCTTGGTAGCCATTATGGATTCTGATAAAGAAGGGTTTTTACGAAATGAAAGATCTTTGATTCAAACAATTGGTCGTGCGGCAAGGAACGACCATGGTTTGGTCATCATGTATGGTGATAAAATGACCGGATCTATGCAACGAGCTATAGATGAAACTGCCCGACGAAGAGTCATTCAGAAGGCATTTAATGACAATCATAATATCACCCCTCAAACTATATTAAAAGATCGAGATGCCATCATGAGTCAGACTTCGGCAGCTGATAGAAAAAAATATTCTAAATACCATCAAAATAGTATTGGTCCTTCACTCGCAGCCGATCCCGTTGTGGCATATATGGACTTGAATCAGCTTAAGAAGTTTGGTCTTGAGACCCGTAAGAAAATGGAAAAAGCGGCACAGGATTTAGATTTTGTGGAAGCGGCTAGACTCAGAGACGAAATGCTTGAGATAGAAAAGTTGGTCAAAGACGGAAAAGCATGATCAGTTTTTGAAGTAAGGGCTGATCAATGCTTTGAGATCTTCAGGCATTTTCATTGGCCTGTCATTGGACATATTAACAAAGGCCAAAGTAGTTTCGCCAGTATTAAGTAGTTGCCCTTCCTCATTATAAATTTCATATTCATAACGGATTCGTGCTCGAGGCATTTCAGGGATTTTAATGATGATTTTTAGCAAATCATCATATCTGGCGGGTGCATGATATGATGATTTCATATGCAGGACGGGCATTCCAATACCACTAATTTCAAGATTTTTATAAGAAAAACCTAAGTCTCTGAAAGATTCTACTCGTGCAACTTCGTAAAAGGCGGCATAATTTCCGTAATATACAAAACCCATTTGATCTGTATCGGCATATCTTACTCTAAGCTTTACTTCATGTTGAAACATTATTTATAAATTTTTTTCTTATTCAAAGCTAGATGAAGCAATCGTGCATTTTTATTATGTTGTGATAAGGTTTTGGCAAATATGTGATTACCGGAAAAGTCTGGATTTGCACAAAAATATAAATAGTCACTCTTTTCATAATTCAGCACCGCTTCAATTGAAGCAATTGAAGGAAGGTTTATGGGTCCAGGAGGTAATCCTACGTGTTTGTAGGTGTTGTAGGGTGAAATTATCTGCATGTGTTCATAAAGAACCCTTTTAATTGTGAAGTCTCCTAAGGCAAAAATCAAGGTTGGATCGGCCTGCAATTTAATATTTTTAATGAGCCTATTTATGTAGACACCGGCTATTGTGGGGGCTTCATCCATTTGATTAGTTTCTGCATCAACAATTGAAGCCAAAATAATGACTTCTTCTGGGCTTAGATTTAGTGCCTCAGCTTTAGCAATGCGCTCTGAATTCCAAAATATTTTGTAGGCTGAATAAATTCTATTGAGAACAGTAATAGGTCCATCGGTAATGTATACTTCATACGTGTTTGGCAGAAACATACACATAAAAGTTTCTTTGGTAAACCCATAGGATGATGCCACATCGACATTTGATAAGTTTGTCATCATTGTTGCCGAATCAAATTCTAGATATGATGCAACTTTTGCCGAGAGATCCTGAAGATTTCGGGCATTTGAATAGGTTAATTTGATTGGAAATTGATCTCCAGATCGAAGCATATTTATTGCATCTATATTAGACATATCTGATTGAAGTAGATATGATCCAGGTTTTATCGATTGATCGTAACGCTTCAATTTTGACAAAAAACTAAAGGATACCAGGTCATTTACAATACCCAGATCGTACAACGAGTTTTGGACATATTTAAAGTCAGCCCCCGTTGGGATATTGAAGACAAGGTCTTCCTTTTCTATTAAAATATTTGGACTGTAAACAACTTGCCAAAAATAAAAACTAAAGGAAGAAACAAGCATACTTCCGATAATTAACCCAATGGCAAGGATATTTTTATTGTTCATAATTGGCAAAAATAGTGATAGAAAACATTATAACTAATTTTTAAAATTGAAACGATTATAATTACAGCTAAATGGCAGCTTTATTCATTCGTCTTTACGAAGAAAATCCTGATCCTCGTAAGATTACTCAGATTGTAAATGTACTTCGAGACGGGGGATTAATCATATATCCTTCTGATACTATTTATGGTTTAGGATGTGATATGTTTAATCAAAAAGCAGTTGATAAGGTCAGAAGCATCAAAAACGGAAATGATAAAAAGATGAATTTAGCTTTTATTTGTTACGATTTAAGTCATTTATCTGTTTACGCAAAAAATGTTTCAACCCCCGTGTTTAAACTGATGAAAAAACTATTGCCAGGTCCATATACCTTTATTTTAAATGCATCAAGTAAAGTGCCTAAAATTCTGAAAGTAAGAAAGAAAAAGGTAGGGATAAGAATTCCAAACAATCGCATTCCTAGAGAGATAGTAAAAGAATTAGGCCATCCCATTGTCACTACTTCATTACACGACGACGATAAAATAATTGAATATGTAACAGATCCTGAACTGATTTATCAGCAATACAAAAATCAGGTAGACCTAATTATTGATGGAGGTTATGGTGACAATCAAGCCAGTACTGTCTTAGATTATTCAGGAAAAGAGTTAAAAATAGTAAGGGAGGGGAAGGGTGAGATAAATAATTTTCTTTAATCATGAGTAGCTCAGCCATATGTATTGAACTCCATTATCTAGGAAGCTTAGAATTTTTCACTAGACTGATTAATTCAAAAAAAGTCACATTAGAAGTTACTGACTATTTCCTAAAGCAGACCTATCGCAATCGATGTTATATTATGGGACCTAATGGGATTCAAATGTTAACGGTTCCCGTGCATTATCATAAAAAATTAATTTTTCGTGATGTGACCATAGATTATAATCAAAATTGGATAAAAGATCATAGAAAGGCACTTCAGGCGGCTTACGGGAAGGCTCCTTTTTTTGATTATTTCTATGATTTATTCGATCAAGTTTGGGTCTCTAAGCCCACACATATTTTGGACTTATCAATGTTAATGATGACAGTTTGTCTTAAAATCTTACAAATTGACATGTCATTTAATTTCACCACTATTTATCAGCAGAAAGTTCAAAAAGATGTTTTGGACCTTAGAGATGTAATTTCCACTAAAAAGTTTCCAGAATCAAGGAGCTTTTATCGGCCTATACCCTATATTCAAAATTTTGGCAGCAATTTTGCACCTAATCTTTCAATAATAGATTTAATAATGTGTGAAGGGCCCAATAGCATAAATATTATAAAACAGTCTATAAATGATTGAAAGTTAGAATTATACAGATAAATTTTTGTTTAAAAATGGAATGAGCTCGGTTTAGAGCAAATTTGAGTTTATTTTTACAATAATAGAGATTCGCAAAAACAGCCGATTATGGAAGCTAAGTTTTCAAACAGAGTAAAAGAAGTTATTTCATTGAGTAGAGAAGAGGCCCTAAGACTGGGTCATGATTACATTGGGACAGAGCATCTACTGCTGGGTATGATTCGTGAGGGAGAAGGAGTAGCTATTGGTTTGCTTAAGAAATTAGGTGTTTCTTTGGATGAGTTAAGAAATTCAGTTGAGCAAGCGACCAAAGGAACCACAACAAGCAACGTTAAGAACTTGGCAAATATTCCACTGACGCGTCAATCAGAAAAGGTATTAAAAATCACTTATTTAGAGGCTAAAATTTTTAAAAGTCATTTGATAGGGACAGAACATTTATTGCTGTCAATTCTTAGAGATGAGGATAATTTAGCAACACAGATTTTAGATAAGTTTGAGGTAGGCTACGATGTAGTTAAAGAAATGCTAGAATATCAAACCGAGAATCCCCTAGCTGAATCGGATACCGATGATCTTGATGATGATGGAAAAATGTTCGGAGCGGGAACTAATCCAGTAGGCGGAAGGGGAGAATCTTCGTCCAAAGGGAGTGAAAAAACTAAGACCCCGGTCCTAGATAATTTCGGAAGAGATTTAACAAAATTAGCTGAAGAAGATAAAATGGATCCCATAGTGGGTCGGGAAGAGGAGATCGAACGTGTAGCACAAATCTTGAGTCGTAGAAAAAAAAATAATCCCATCCTAATAGGAGAACCAGGTGTTGGTAAAACGGCTATAGCTGAGGGCTTAGCTTTGAGAATTGTTCAGAAAAAAGTATCTCGAGTATTATTTGGAAAGCGAGTCGTGACTCTAGATTTGGCCTCGTTGGTAGCAGGTACAAAATATAGAGGACAGTTCGAGGAAAGAATGAAAGCCGTCATGACTGAAATAGAGAAATCACCAGACGTGATAATATTCATTGATGAGTTACACACAATTGTAGGAGCGGGGGGTGCCTCGGGGTCATTAGATGCCTCTAACATGTTCAAACCAGCTCTTGCACGTGGAGAGATTCAATGCGTAGGAGCAACTACTTTAGACGAGTACCGTCAATATATTGAAAAAGATGGGGCTCTAGCAAGAAGATTCCAGATGGTAATGGTGGATGCGACTACGCCTGATGAAACTATCCAAATTTTGGAAAATATTAAAAGCAAATACGAGGAGCATCATAATGTCATCTACAGCGAAGACGCAATTAAGGCTTGTGTGGCCTTGTCAGATCGATACATAAGTGATCGGTTTTTGCCTGATAAAGCCATTGACGTACTCGATGAAACGGGTTCACGAGTACACATCAATAATATTAATGTCCCTGAAACGATCGTTACTTTAGAGGCGCAAATAGAAGCGGTCAAGGAAGATAAAAATAATGTAGTCAAGAGTCAAAAATATGAAGAGGCGGCCCAGTTAAGGGATAAAGAGAAAAAATTATTGATTGAGCTCAAGATTGAAAAAGATCAATGGGAAAAGGAATCTAAAAGCAAACGTTATAAAGTCAATGAAGAAAGTGTGGCCGAAGTCATTGGTATGATGACTGGGATTCCAACAAATAGAGTAGCCCAAAAAGAAGGAGAAAAGCTTCGCAAAATGAACGAAGAACTTAGTCAAAATGTGATTGGTCAAGATGAAGCAGTTACCAAATTGACCAAATCTATTCAAAGAACACGGATAGGTCTAAAAGATCCAAAAAAACCAATTGGTTCTTTTGTCTTTCTTGGACCCACAGGTGTAGGTAAGACTGAAATGGCTAAAGTATTGTCTAAGTACCTTTTCGATAAAGAGGACTCATTGGTTCGGATCGATATGAGTGAGTACATGGAAAAATTTTCTGTGAGCAGATTGGTAGGTGCACCTCCAGGGTATGTTGGATACGAGGAGGGAGGACAACTGACTGAAAAAGTAAGACGAAAACCTTATTCAGTTGTTCTTTTGGATGAAATAGAAAAAGCACATCCGGATGTATTTAATATTCTTTTACAGGTATTAGATGATGGTGTCCTGACAGATGGGTTGGGCCGAAAAGTAGATTTTCGAAATACGATTTTGATCATGACTTCTAATATTGGAGTGAGAGACCTTAAAGATTTTGGTGAAGGGATAGGTTTTGCGACACAATCTAGAAAAGACAATAAAGCTGAATTGATCAAGTCCACCATTCAAAATGCTTTGAAAAAGACCTTCAGTCCCGAATTTTTAAATAGGCTAGATGATGTCATTATCTTTAATTCACTCGAAAAGGAGCATATTTATAAAATAATAGAAATCTCTTTGGCTAAGTTGTTCAAAAGAATAACTGAATTGGGATATCAAATTACTTTAACTGAAAGTGCCAAGGATTTCTTATCTGATAAAGGTTATGATCCTCAGTTTGGTGCGCGACCACTCAATAGAGCGATTCAGAAATATCTTGAGGATCCAGTAGCTGAAGAGATTTTAAAAGGTGAGATTAGTGAGGGAGATATTATTCAAGCTAGTTGGGATAAAAAGTCTGAGGAACTTTCTTTTAAACTAAAGAAAAAGAAAACCAAAGAAAATAAAGAGCAATAAAGAGATTCTGAATATTTAGGGAGTTCAATAACTCCCTAAATATTTTCTAAAAAACCATTCTAGGTTGAATAAGGTTAAAATCACCAACAAAATCCACCTAAGATCAATTAGTTTGATGAAGTCTTGAAGCCTATGAATGATGCTTTTGGCCTGTGAATTTTGAAGATCATTAATTAGCAGTTCACGCTCATTTTTATGATAAAACTGTCCTCCAGTATGGTCAGCGAGATCTTTGAGTAGGTTATGATTGGCCGTTAATGTAGTTTGTTCCAGTTGGGAATCTTCAATAATGAATTGCCCATTTGAGAATAATTTTTCATCATTAGAGACAGATACGGCTTCATAATAATAAATTCCTTTGTCAAGTGTTCCAATATTCAAGGTTTTATTAACATCGCCACCTATAAAATTAAAGATACTTTCCGATCCATCATTTTTCTGAAATACTTTCAGTGTTATTTGGTTGCCAGCTATGGGTTCATAAATGTCGTTGTAGGATTCCGTGGTAAATTCGATAAGATCGCCACTTTGAAAATACTGTGCAACAGGTTTAAACATAAATTTACGTTTATCTGATTGAACACTGAGGTATTGAATGGATTTAAGAATAATTTGATCAAAAAGTGAAGCATTATTTGACATCGCGAGTTCTTGTAATCTCCAATTCCAAATTCCGGTACCATATAGGACGCCATACTTCAAGCTCCCGTTGTCAAAAAAAGATAACACAGGCTTATCTATGGTGAGATTTCCAACCCTTTGTTGAAGTAAAATTTCATGAGGACCTATGTCATAAGATCCATAAGGTACCTTTAGCGTTGGATAGTCATTGAACTTATCCAGATAGGATCTATTGAGTTCAAATTTTCTGAAGTTAGAATTATAAACGGGTTTAATAATATCTTGTTGATTTCCTAGCTGTTCAATAGCGATATTGGTTTTAGAATAGAGTTGATTTAGTTTCGATTTTTTACTAAGGATATATAAAAAGTTAGGATTACCCGAATAATTTAGGATAGGAAAATTATTAGAAAAAGCTTGATGATGAATGACGAGATCGAAGGTGTCAATTGGAGGGGTTTTTGTTAATCCTGGGATATATATTTGAGTTTGGTAATTTTCACTTCGAGAAATAGCTAATCGAATGGCTCTGATATCTGGATGGGGTGCGGGCGCTACCAATAGTATTTTTTCTTTTCCTTCGACGATCTCAATAAAAAAATCATTTTCATTATTTATCAAATTTGTTTCATCGGCTTCTGGGGGTATCTTTATGTGATAATGTTGAGTTCCAAATTTATTGGCATCTATTTCAAATGTAACTTTCATTTGCGAGGATAGTGTTAAATTTTTCTTACTAATGACTCCATCATCATCGGATAAAATGATCGTCTTTTTCATATCAATGTAACCTGTGGCATCGATGTATACTTCGATTGGAAAGCGATTACCTTGATATACGACTTGATTGCTGCGTATCTCTTTGATTCCAATGTCTTTTCTGATTGCGGTGTCCCCTAGTCCTAGACTATGAATGGGAATCAAAGAGGACCTATAAGAAGGAGAAAGTCCCTGATTATACAAACCATCTGAGATCAACAAGACGGCTGAAAGATTTCGTGTCTCTGCGCTTTTAAAAACTACATTAAGTGCTTGGTTTAAGTTAGTAGAAGAGGCGTCAAACCGAATTGGTATCTCGGTACGAGTTTCTAAATTAAATAACCATGGTTCAAAATCAATGGAGCTTATTTTTTTGTCTAAGTCCAAAAGTAATTCATTCATATTAATTGAATCATGATGCTGCATCATAGAAAATGAATGGTCAACGACTAAAGCGATGATAGGTTTTTCGATGACCTGAGTAGGGTGGTTAATCAAAGGGTTTAATAGTATTAAAAAAACCATGAGCGTGGAAACAATACGAATTGCTCCTAGAATTTTGGATACATATGTTGCCCAAGGATTTTTCTTCGAATACATTAAGTAAGTAATGCCCGCAATGAGTGCAACTGCCGGCACGAGCCACCATTCATTGGCTAAAAATGTAACCGAGGGATCTCTCATAAACTTAAAACCGCCTTATAAGCAGTTAGGTTCGATAAAATAAAAAGGTTATTTATTAAGTAAGTAATCCACCATTTACCTGCAACACCTGTCCCGTAATATAAGTTGAGGAGTCCGAGCCTAGAAAGACACAAGCATTTGCGATATCCTCTGGACTTCCTCCACGTTTTAATGGGATGGCATCACGCCAAGTTTGCACCACTTTTTCATCTAATCCTGCGGTCATTTCCGTCTCAATAAATCCTGGAGCAACTACATTACAGCGAACGCCTCGAGAACCCAACTCAAGGGCAACAGATTTGGAAAAACCAATAATGCCTGCCTTTGAAGCGGCATAATTAGCCTGACCCATATTCCCTTTGATACCGACGATTGAAGACATATTGATAATTGATCCACTTTTTTGTTTCATAAGAGGCCTAAAGGCCGCTTTTACAGTATTAAAACAAGATTTTAAATTAATTTCCATGATTTCATCCCACTCTGATTCAGACATCCTCATCAATAGATTATCTCGAGTGATTCCTGCATTATTGATCAAGATATCTAACTTTCCAAAATCTTGGAGGACATCCGCAATTAATTCCTGGGCAGCCTCATATTTGGAGGCATCTGACCTATAGCCTTTGGCATTTAAACCTTTGGCCTTTAATTGTGCAACTAAGCTTTCCCCTTGCTCCACACTTGACAAGTAGGTAAAAGCTACATGGGCCCCTTGTTCAGCAAATGTATGGGCGATGGCTCTTCCTATTCCTTTTGACGCACCGGTAATTAGTGCTATTTTTCCTTCTAATGTTTTCATGTAAAATTTATAATTTATGCTAAATTAAATAACTCAATTAATATACGACTATCATCGCTCATCTTAGTCATTTTAATAGTTAACCCTTAGATTTGCAAACGAAACGAATTAAAGCATTTATTAGCATTTAAAAAAATTATATGGCTTCACAATATGATCTATTAATAATCGGAAGTGGTCCGGGAGGTTACGTAGCGGCAATTAGAGCATCTCAGCTCGGCATGAAAGTTGGGATAGTTGAAAAGGCAGAATTAGGGGGTGTTTGTCTTAATTGGGGTTGTATACCCACTAAAGCACTATTGAAAAGTGCTCAAGTTTTTGAATACGTTAATCATGCAGCTGACTATGGTATATCTGTTAGAGAATCAACTGCGGATTTTAAAGGTATGGTCAAGAGAAGTCGTGAGGTGGCGGATTCCAATAGTAAAGGGATTGACTTTCTTTTTAAAAAAAATAAAATAGAAGTCATAAAAGGTCATGGGACACTTTCAAAAGACAGGCAGATTAAGGTGACAGATGCCACTGGAAAAACATCCAATTATGAGTCCAAAAATATAATCCTAGCTACAGGAGGACGAGCAAGAGAACTACCTAATTTACCGATGGATGGTAAGAAAGTGATTGGATACAGAGAAGCCATGACGCTGTCTGCAAAACCTAAAAAAATAGTTATTGTAGGCTCCGGTGCAATTGGTGTTGAATTTGCCTATTTCTATAACGCCATAGGAACAGAAGTTATCATAGCTGAATATTTACCAAATATCGTACCGGTGGAAGATGCAGATATTTCTGCAACATTGGCGCGAAGCTTTAAAAAGAAAGGTATTAAAATCATGACTCAAGCAGAGGTTACTAAAGTAGATATAAAAGGAAAGGGATGTAAGGTAAGCATAAGTACCAAAAAAGGAGAAGAGATTTTAGAATGTGATATTGTATTATCAGCGGTAGGCGTATCTACTAATTTGGAAGGTCTGGGGATTGAAAATCGTGGGATCAAGATCGAAAAAGGGAAAGTTGTTGTAGATGAATATTATGCAACCAACATCTCAGGAATTTATGCTATTGGCGATATTGTGCAGGGTCAAGCATTGGCACATGTAGCATCGGCGGAAGGCATTATTTGTGTTGAAAAAATTGCGGGGCAATCTCCCCAGCCCTTAGATTATGGAAATATCCCGGGATGTACTTATTGTTCTCCTGAAATTTCTTCTGTGGGTATGACTGAAAAAGAAGCCCTTTCCAAGGGTTATGAAATTAAAGTAGGTAAGTTTCCATTTTCTGCGTCAGGAAAAGCTAAAGCTTCTGGTGCCACGGAAGGATTTGTTAAAGTTATATTTGATGCAAAATATGGGGAATGGCTCGGGGCACACATGATTGGTGCAAATGTCACTGAGATGATTGGTGAAGCGGTAGTTGCAAGAAAGCTGGAAACTACAGGGCATGAAATTATTAAATCCGTACACCCTCATCCGACGATGTCAGAAGCTATCATGGAGGCTGTGGCTGATGCCTATGGTGAGGTCATTCATATGTGATACTTTTTTTCAACGAATTAATTTTTCAGCAGTATTAGCTTCATTCAGTCTAAAAAAGATTCGTTTTGATAAAATAAATATTGAATGGTTTTGCCAATTGCTTGGATAATTTCAGGTTAATTCGGGTATTTTTAGATAATTTAATTTAAAGTGGTTTTAAATCAAAAAGATTATTTAGAACCGCAGAGCACTGATAGGTTGACTCCCAGCTACTTTTCCTGCACAGCTTTTATGCCGGAAAAGTCACCTAAAATTTTTGTAGCTTTAATACGATCTTTTGTATAAAGCGAATCATGTTTTCCAATTAACTCAGGTTTGACTTATATTTTTAATGTACCGCTGATATGGTGATTTCTGAGTGAGCTTGATTTTTTAAATTATGGAGGACAATTTTTAAAAAGATATAGAAATAATCAATTAGCTCAACGTTGATGTCAATTCATCATCCTCAAGTAGCGCATCTAAACTTGAAGTAAACAATGCCGTATTACCGCTTCTTTTTTTATTGATATCTATTATTATAATTGTTTTTATCTCAGCACCCAATTCTGAATTTTAATTTAAGCCTTTATAAAAGCCTTTGAAAACCTATCCAAAGCCTATTAATCCTATTTTCTTAGTCATAAAAACAGGTTTTGAAATAATGGTTTAATTGATCTGTTTCAACTAGAAAACCATCGTGCCCATAATTACTTTTTATAACAGCTAATTGCGCATTAGGAATATTATCAGCCAATAGTTGTTGTTCTTGAATAGGGAAAAGAATATCTGTATCAATACCTATGACCATTGTTTTTGATTTGATTCTTTGGAGGGCATTTTTTATTGAGAGTCCATGTCTTCCGACATTGTGACTGTCCATCGCTTTAGAGAGATAGTGATACGATTCATTAGTGAATCTTTTTTCGAGTTTAAATCCCTGATATTGCTGATAGGATGAGGCACTAAAATCATCCCAACGCTGATCTTCATCTTTTTGCGTGGATTCAAAAGTATTGTAATGTCGGTAAGACAGCATTGCAATTGCTCTAGCAGCTGCCAGTCCTTTTGATTTATCGACATTATTCAAGGCCATTCTTTGAGCTTCATTAAAGGCAATACCCCAGGGAGAATGTTGGGAATTTGTAGCAACCAAGTTGATATTTTCAAAAAGTGAAGGTTCTTGTACTGCCCATTCTACAAGTTGCTGTCCACCTAATGAACCACCGATACCTAACTTTATTTTTTGAATACCTAAATGGTTTTTGAGTATTTGATGGGCACTTACCATATCTCGGACGGTAATTCGTGGAAATGTAAAATCAGTTGGACCTGTGGTACCATAACAAGAGCCTAAAACATTTGCACAAATCACAAAATCTCTATCAAGGTTAATAACTGCATGAGTTCCAAATAAGCCGGGCCACCACTTAGTAGGATCTGCATTACCCGTTAGGGCATGAAAGACCCAAACCACATTGGACTGATCTGCATTAAGAATACCTTGTGTGGTATACGAAATTTCTACCTGGGGAAGGATAGAGCCTTCCTCAAGCAGAAATGTATCATTAGAGACAAAAATTTGTGTCTTAGGTAGTGGTAATAGTGCTTGCTGCATGTACTTTGTCTAATGCTTGTTGAAAATCAGCTTTAATGTCTTCGATATGTTCTATGCCTAAGGAAACTCTTAGCATATTAGGATGAACTCCTGCAGCCAATTGATCTGTTACAGATAGCTGTTGATGGGTAGTTGCAGACGGTTGAATGATCACAGTCTTGGCATCTCCAACATTCGCGAGGTGACTTACAAGTTTAAGATGATCCACCAAATTGGTAGTATCATGCTTTTCCCCTTTTAGGACGAAAGTAAGTACACCTCCAAAACCTTTTTTGAGATATTTTTTGGCGAGATCGTGATAGGTACTACTTTCTAATCCTGGATAATTCACCGATTCTATTGCCGGATGCGCTTCCAACCATTTGGCTAAGTTTAATGCGTTTTCAACTGTACGCTCAACACGAAGCGAGAGAGTTTCTAAGCCTTGTAGCAATAAAAATGAATTGAAGGGGCTTTGTGCGGGACCAAAATCTCTCAAACCCTCGACACGTGCTCGGATAGCAAAAGCGACGTTTGGAAGACCCAAGGGGTTATCAATCCCAAATACATCTGCAAAAACTAATCCATGGTAGCTTTCGGAAGGTTCTGAAAATTGTTTGAATTTTCCATTGCCCCAATTGTAGTTACCCCCATCAACGATGACACCTCCTATAGAGGTACCATGACCCCCTATCCACTTAGTAGCAGATTCTACTACAACAGCAGCACCATGCTCAATAGGTCTAAATAAATAACCCCCTGCACCAAAAGTATTGTCTATAACCAATGGGAGGTCATGCTTTTTTGCCAATGAGGCAAGGGCATCAAAATCAGGGATATTAAATCCAGGATTACCAATAGTTTCTAAATAGATGGCTTTAGTTTGATCATCAATCAATGCTTCGAAGTCTTTTGGTTTATCTGAATCTGCGAAGCGCGCTTCAATTCCTAGTCGCTTGAATGCATTTTTAAATTGATTATAAGTACCTCCATAAAGAAAGGAAGTAGAAACAAAATTATTTCCTGCTTCCAAAATGTTGTTAAGTGCAATGAATTGTGCAGATTGGCCCGATGAGGTAGCCAATGCAGAGACGCCGCCTTCAAGTGCTGCAATTCTTTTTTCAAAGACGTCGTTCGTTGGATTGTTTAATCGGGTATAAATATTGCCAAATTCTTTGAGTGCAAAGAGATTGGCACCGTGTGCTGAATCTTTGAAAGTGAAAGAGGTCGTTTGGTAAATCGGCACGGCTCTTGATCGGGTGGTTTCGTCGATTTCTTGTCCGGCATGTAATTGTAATGTTTCAAAATGTAATTGTGACATAGTTAAGTGCGTGTTTTGATAAAAAAATTGAAATAATGAAGTAGTGTGATGAGTTACTTGGACCTCACTACTAAGCTAAATTTTTGATTTAGCTTAGTAGAGTTATGTATACATTCGTATGAGGCGCATACAATCTTGGTAATAACAGAAATGACTGAAGAAAACCACAAATGATGAGAAATCCATTCTAGCATCAATTGTAGCTAGAGATAATTTAAATTTTAAATTTTGCAATATTATCATAATCATCAATTTATTTGTCAGGAATTAGCACCTTCTCCTTAGCAGGGGGGTTGCTAGTGCGTCAACGAGCCTGTCTCTTAGCACTTCTTAATAAATCGAGCTAATGTTCGATTCTTCGAGCAAACTTAATCACCAAATTTTATTTTACAAAACAATTGAAATAAATTTTTATTATTTGTTTTTGATACTTTAGATGGTGCTATCTTCTGTAGCATCAACTATTTCATGTTATATATGGAGGATAGTTTTTAAATTTGTTTCGGACAAATGCACATTCGAGTATTCAGACGAATTAATATATTTGCTTGATAACTCATTATTGTTTTTGAGTAAGTATGAAATTAAAGGCTTTCTATTTTAGTTTGCAGTTCAAAGATGCATATAGCCAACAGACTTAAGGAGGTTCAAGAATATTATTTTTCTGCAAAACTCAGAGAGATACGTGCTTTAGAAAAGGGGGGTAAAGATGTTATTAATCTCGGTATTGGAAGTCCTGATTTGTTACCTCCCAGTCGAGTAATAGAAAAATTAAAAATAGGCTCGAACCTTCGGGGAGCCAATCAATATCAGTCCTATCAAGGTCTTCCTGCCTTTCGCCAGGCAATTGCTGAATTTTCAAGAAATCATTTAGACATCGTCTTGAATCCTGAACACGAAATTTTACCTCTAATGGGATCAAAGGAAGGAATTGCTCATATTTCATTGGCTTATCTCAACAAAGGAGATCAAGTCTTAATTCCTGAGTTGGGCTATCCTGCGTACACTTCAGCAACCAAAATGGTAGAAGCAGAGCCGATTTATTATCCTTTAATCGAATCAGATGATTGGTGTCCTGATTGGAAGTTCTTTGACCAGTTAGATTATAGCAAAATAAAATTACTTTATCTGAATTATCCACATATGCCTACGGGAGCTAGGGGATCTCAGAAAATTTTAGGAAAGTTCGTGCGAATAGCACAAAAGTACGAGTTATTATTGATTCATGATAATCCCTATAGTTTCATTTTGAATGATCAACCCCAGAGTATTTTTTCTGTTAAAGGGTCCAAAAATTGTGCTTTGGAATTGAATTCTTTGTCTAAATCCTTCAATATGTCTGGATGGCGCGTAGGTTGGTTGTCAGGAGCTGCAGAAAATATCAAGAATGTATTAAGGATCAAAAGCAATTTCGATTCAGGGATGTATCAACCCATTCAGAGAGCTGCAATCAGCGCTTTACAGCAGGATGAGAAATGGTTTGAACAATTGAATCTTACCTATAAGATCCGTAGAAACTGTGTTTTTCGTCTATTAGATAAACTTAATTGTACCTACCGAAAAGCACAAAGTGGTCTTTTTGTATGGGCCCAAGCACCTGTGATGGATGTCGATGTCCTTGTTGATGACTTGCTTGTGAACAAACACATTTTTATTACACCAGGGCATATTTTTGGAGCCAAGGGAAGACGTTATTTAAGGGTATCATTGTGTGCTCCCGCAGAAGTTTTTGAGCAAGCTATTTTAAGATTATGAAGATTTCTATCATTGGTTTGGGATTAATTGGGGGCTCGTATGCATTATCGCTTAAGCAACGATTCAAAGACTTGACATTGTATGGTTGGGATCATAATGAGGCACATAATTTAGCAGCCAGAAAACGGAACATTATTGACGTAAGTTGTCGCTCATTGGAGGAGGCTTTTGAGAAGGGTGATTGGATACTATTGGCCATTCCTGTAAATACTATAGCTTCTTCACTTCCGGGCATGTTGGATACGGTAGCATCTCATCAATTGATTATTGATTTTGGATCTACGAAAGAACAAATTTGTAAAGTGGTAGCAAGGCATAAAAGGCGAGATCAATTCATTGCAGCGCATCCGATTGCTGGAACTGAATACAGTGGGCCAAGTGCAGCTTTTTCTACCCTATATCAAGACAAAGTTATGATTGTATGTGAACCGGAAAAAACAAAGGCAGATTTCTTGAAGACATTTAATGATCAATGTAATGCTTTGGGCATGACAACCGTTTATTTAGGAGCTGCTGAACATGACTTGCACTTGGCTTATGTTTCCCATTTGAGTCATATCATTGCTTTTGGACTTTCCCATACAGTCTTACAAAAAGAAGTGTCCGCTACGAAGATTTTAGATTTGGCGGGTTCCGGACTGGCATCAACGGTCAGACTAGCTAAAAGTTCGCCAGATATGTGGACGCCCATTTTCATTAATAATCGAGGCGCTATTTTAGAGAGTTTGGATGTATATATTGAGAAAATAAATGATTTTAAGGAGCTTCTAGAAGACTCAAATGTTCCTGGAATTAAAGCGTTTCTCGAAAAAGGCAGAGAAATCAAAAAAATTCTCAAATAATGTAAATCTTTAGGTTAAAAAATGCCTTATGATCAAACTCGAAGGGTTGAAATACCCCCATCAATCGCCATGATTTGACCTGACATCCACTGTGATTTCTCTGAGAGTAAAAACTCAACCACATCAGCCATATTTTCGCTTGTACCTAATTTTTTCAAAGGATGCCTTTCCGCATTTGCTTGTTTTTTCGTATCGCTACCTAAAAATTTTGATGCCAATGGCGTATCAGTGAGTGAAGGAGCGATGGCATTGACCCGGATTTTTGGGGCTAATTCAGCAGCTAATGATCGGGTCAAACCTTCAATAGCCCCCTTTGAAGTAGCCACTTGTGTATGAAAGTTAAAGCCTGATTGAACGGCGACCGTTGAAAAAAACACAATGGAAGCACTCATTGATTTTTTAAGACGGGGTAGAATCGCTTGAATGATCTTGATGGCCCCCACCACTTGAAGGTCAAAATCAGCTTGGAAAGCGTCGGGGGTGATTCTGTAAAAAGGGAGTAAATTAATACTTCCTGGGCAATAAACGACACCATCAATGACCTCAGGTAGTAATGAGAGATCGAGTGTGTCAGACAAAACATCAAATTTGAAGGGTTTGATATTTTCAGCACTAGGAATGCTACCAGAGTTAAAAGTAGCCATTACTTGATAATCAGCGTTGTTTGTGAGTTTTTCAATTAAAGAGGCTCCTATTCCCGAAGATCCTCCAATGATAAGAATATTTTGCATATTTTTCGTTTAATTCTAATAACATTTCTCAAGTTCAATTAGTGCCAATTATTTTTAATTATGAGAGATTATTTTTAAGCCGTCTATTTTTTAATACGTTTTTCAGTAGAAGAATTTTTACTTTTGTAGATAAATAAGCTAAAGAGATTTATGAGAGTTGCAATTACTATTTTCATTTTCTGTGCCATAAACATCATTGTGCGGGCACAAGAATCCTATACTAGGCAAAAGATTACGCCCAACATATCTATGAAAATATCTGATTATTTTCAAATTATGCCTCCTCAACAATTGCTTGATCGTTATGCTTCTTCAAGAATTCCGATAGCGATGTTTACCACCCTTGATGGAGGGGCTGACCTAGGAATCAACGAGACTGCCACCCAGTGGGGGCCCAACGACATTGAGATATTATTGGAGTTTTATAAAGCGTCTATTGTCAATCTATATACTGAAATTAATTTTGTTCAAAGCAATATCATAACGGTAAATGAACGCCAATTTATTGTTTTTGAGTTTTTGGGCGAAGTAGCAGATGAAAGTCTATTGGGTGGAGTTAATTCAATAAAAAAATACAATTACATTCAATACGCCCTTTACAATGGAAAAGTTTTATTGTTTAATTTCAACTGTGCCGCTAACGAACAACAAAAATGGCAGTTAGTCGCTAAAGAAATGATGTCTAGTATCAGATTAAAATAATGTTGACTGTACACAGTGATGCCTATTTTATGCAGCAGGCTTTGCTTCAAGCTGATTTAGCCGATCAACAGCTAGAAATACCTATAGGTGCTGTGATAGTTTGCGAAAATAAAATTGTGGCCAAAGCGTACAATCAAGTTGAGAAATTGCAAGACGTGACTGCTCATGCTGAGATGTTGGCCATCACAGCAGCCCAAAATTATTTAAGTTCGAAATATTTAGATAATTGCACCATGTACGTAACCCTAGAACCTTGTACCATGTGTTCGGGAGCTCTTTTTTTGAGTCGAATGGGGGCTCTTTTTATAGGTGCTCGAGATTCGAAACGTGGGTTCAGCTTACTAAATCCTGTCCCATTTCATCCCAAGACAAAGGTAAGTTTTGGGATACTTGAGGCTGATTGTGAAGCTAAAATTAAAGAATTTTTTAAAAAAATGCGGAACAAACAGAAAGAATGATAAAATGGAACATTAGCATCCCATATTTTGTTATTTTTACAAATCTTTTTCAACTTTAATTAAAACATTAAAATTATGGCATTTGAATTACCTAAATTACCTTATTCACACGATGCGTTGAATCCACATATTGATACGGCTACCATGGAAGTTCATCATGGCAAACATCATGCTGCATATGTTGCAAAGTTAAATACGGCGGTTAGTGGAAGTGGGATGGAGGGAAAATCTCTTGAAGAACTGATTAAAAATCATACCAATGTCGCAGCCGTTCGTAATAATGGAGGAGGACACTGGAATCATTCTTTATTCTGGACCGTAATGAGTCCTTCTGGCGGGGGTGCACCTAATGGGGAACTGTCTTCAGCCATTAATGGAGCTTTCGGCTCATTTGAGGAGTTTAAAGCAGCTTTTAGCATTGCGGGCGCGACTCAATTTGGTTCGGGATGGGCATGGCTTTGTGTAAGTAACGGAGGCAAGTTGGAAGTTTGCTCAACTGCTAATCAAGACAATCCATTGATGCCGGGTCTAGGATGCGAAGGTCTACCTATTTTGGGTCTAGATGTTTGGGAGCATGCTTACTATCTTAAATACCAAAACAGAAGGCCAGATTATATCAATGCCTTTTTTGATGTAGTCAATTGGACAGAAGTAAGCCGCAGATTTAACGAGGCCAAATAATTCATAAATACAAAAGAACCCATAGATTCCATGCTCGTGTGAATATTGGAACTGGAGTAGCGTATGGAGACAAAGCACCTAATATTGGAGATAATTGCTATATAGGTCTGGGTGTAAAGATGTACGGTAATATATATAGCAAGTGGCATAGCTATAGGGTAAATGCAGCAGTGAATAAATCTTTCAGTGAGGAAAATATTCCGATCTAAGACGTTCCTGCAAAAAAATAGCAGATGTTGACACCTTTGATTTCCTCATACCTGCAACTATGATTATTGAAAGTGTTTTTAATAAGAGAAATGATTTACAAGGATTAATTTCTAGAGAACTTAAAGAAAAACTAAAAGCTGCTAACAATTTATATAAAAAATAAACGAAATAATATTGGGGTCAAGGTCTGTATCCCGTTTCAACATCCTTTTTCGTTGAAAGATTTGTAATTAGAAATCTTTTAATCGGATGGTCATTTTCACAGGATTGTGATCTGAGTTCTCAAATTTCAGGTTAAACCCTTTTACCTCAACACTTTCAATATTTGGAGATATCAAGTAATAATCAATAAGGGCGACGGGTGTTTTACCATAATCTAAGACTTCCACGATACTTCGGCTCGTAGGAACTAAAGGGTCATAAATCCACTGCCAGTTATCAGGCATAAACTTTCGGTCAATTTTTTGGGGTTGGTAAGAATTGCTCCGTAATATTCCCGCAGCTGCACTTACTTGCTCATTGATGATACCGGGAGGATTTTGGTTCCAATCACCTCCGACTACTACATAATTGTCTTTTTGATATTCTGCTAATATAAACGCTTTCAGATAAGCCATTTCTTTAGGTTTTAGATGTCCCCCATCATAGGCTGAATTATGGGTATTAATGACTACGAGTTCTCTAACCGGGACCTGCGATGTAGGATATCTCTGAACGGACATGCAGCGGTCAAGATGGAAAAGATAATCAGGCCAATTGTATTTTCCAGGATATTGATATCGCTCACTGTTGATGGGGTTGAATTTAGAAAAACTACTTAATCCACTGGTTACCTTACCCAAAACATTCCATGGACTGAATAATGGGATAATTACGCGCGCTACTTGGTAGTTTAATGCGAAATGTTGTGAGTATTCACTTAAACTTGCCGATATTAGGTCATGCTGATTTTTATAATAGCTTCTCCTGGAAGATTGATCAACTTCCTGCAGCAAAACAAAATCCGTTGGATTCGATTGGATAAAGTTAATGATACCCTTTAAATTTTTCTCTACGAAAGCCTCTGGCGAACGGACCATTTTTCCATTAGAAAAGAAGAAACTCTGATCACTATCATAAAAAAAATTTGATTTTTCGCCCAAACCTGCAAACCCTATATTCCAATTTAAAAAACTAAGTTTGGGTGAAGTGATCAGATTATTTTCATTATTTTTTTGAATGTTTAAAACTGTTTTTTCAGGAGGTTTAAAGTCGGTTAATGTAGCATGAAAAAGACTCCCTAGGATATAGAGGAGAAATATAGTTGGGAGTAATAAAACCCACTTTATTATAGGCCAGATTTTTTTGACTATCAAACTAGAATTTATTAAATGAAACTCAATATATTTATTTTTAAAGCATTTAGGTTTATTATGATCATATTATTATTTTATACATCTTGATGAAAAATGAACAAAAATAATTACAATCCATTTTTTTAATAATTAAATTGTGCCCTATTGCAATTGATAATTTCCGTGATAAAAGTTCGTAAGCTGTAAGAACGATCAAACCTTTGATTACCATTTTTCATAAAATGAAAACAATATTCTATCTGATTAACTCTTTTTTGCTACTGATATTTAGTTGCAACACGGAAGACTCAAAAACTGAGGATCTAAATGAGCTACTAGCAGGTCTGAGCACGTATGAGGTTATTCAAATAGAAATATGGGACCAATCTTGCATTACGTGCCATGTGGCCGAGGCGTCATATGCCAATCAATCTGGACTTATTCTGACTGCAGATGTTTCTTATGAGCAGTTAATAAATAGAGTGCCTACTAACGTTACTGCATCTGCAGATGGTTTATTATTGGTGGGTGATGAGGGTTATTCCAGTTT
Organism: Flammeovirgaceae bacterium; assembly: GCA_002691385.1. Classification (GTDB taxonomy): domain Bacteria; phylum Bacteroidota; class Bacteroidia; order Cytophagales; family Cyclobacteriaceae; genus UBA4465. The sequence continues at coordinate 35,013 of NZHT01000026.1, forward strand.
GCCGAAAAGCTTTTTATGGGAAAAAATTAATGCTAATGACATGGATCATTTTTATCAAGATCATCCAGAATATGGCGCCATTATGCCGTTAGGAGATGACTTTTTGACCAATGGTGAATTAGAGTTTATCCGACAATGGATAGAGGCAGGAGCACCTAAGTCAGGTCAAGTAGCGAGTTTAGAATTGTTAAGCAATGAAACAAGATATACTCCAACTCCATTTGAAGCACTGGCTATTCCCGAAAGTGGTTATCAATTTCATATCGAACCTTTCACTATTAAACCGGGAATGGATCGAGAAATATTTATTTATGAAAAATTAAATAATCCCGAACCTGTCTACGTTAATCGTGTAGAAATTGCTATGCAATCGGGCAGTCATCATTTTTTAATCTATCAGTTTAATGATAGACTCTCTAATTTTTTATATCCTCCGGATGGAGCAACCAGAGATGTTTATGACAGGTTTGGTAATTATGTAGAATCAGTTTTATTTCATCTGCAGTTTCACGATTTTGTTACTGGTACACAGTGGCCGAAGATGGATTATCATTATCCTGAAGGTGTCGCTTTCATGATACCAGCCAATTTTGGATTTGATTTGAACAGTCATTATGTAAATAAGGGCACTGAAGATATCGAAGGCGAAGTTTATGCCAATTTGTACACGGTTCCAGAGAGCGAAGTGGTTCATGTGGCTAGGTTGTTGGATATAAATAATGATGATATTTATATTCCAGCTAATACCTTACAGCATAAAGTTGTTTATGATTTTATAGCTGAGGAGGAGATGAATGTTTTTCAGCTTTTTTCACATGCGCACAGTAATATGACTGAGTTTAGAGTGTATTCTACTGGAGGGGAAAATATTCTTCGTGATGGGGAGTTGATTTACATTACTTATGATTGGGAACATCCCCCAATTAAGGAGTTTAATCCACCTTTGTTACTAGAGCCTGG
>NZHT01000027.1 GCA_002691385.1 Flammeovirgaceae bacterium
AAAAAATATTTTTCATCATCCCAACCATCCTCGTACCCATGTTGTTTACCAGTTTTTCCAGAGAATATAAAAATCATTGGATGTTGTGGACAATTTGATGCACTAATTTCTTCTACCGATCTTCTACGGACATTTTTTTTTGTCCCAAAAAGCACTTATATTAGCTCTAAAGAGGGATTTTTTTTAAGAGATTAATTATAAAAATCAAAAACTTAAGATCAAAAACTTAAGAAAATTTACTTCTTAATCAAATAAACATGTCAGCTCTCCATCGTTCATACGTAACATCTATTTTCCTTTTTTTATTACTCCCACAAATAAAACTATCTGCACAAAATCATCGGAAAATTGAATTCCCCAATATACCGGGATACCTTACGTTAATCTCAGATTTGCATCAACACACTGTGTTTTCAGACGGCAGTGTATGGCCTGACATTAGGGTCAAAGAAGCTGTTTTTGATGGTGTTGATGTTATTTCTCTCACTGAGCATATCGAATACCAACCCCACAATAAGGATCTTCCACATCCAGATAGAAATAGATCATATCAATTGGCTAAAGAATACGCTAAAAATAAAAAAATTATTGTAATCCATGGTGCAGAAATAACTCGTGATCTACCTCCGGGTCATAGCAATGCTCTTTTTATTAAAGATGCCAATAAATTAGTTCAACAAAATTACATTGATGTATTTCGAGAAGCCAAAAAACAAGGAGCATTTATCTTTTGGAATCATCCTAATTGGATAGGTCAGAATAAAAAGGGCATTACTCAACTATCACCCATCCATGAAGCATTAATTAATGAAGGATTGCTTCATGGAATTGAAGTAGCTAACGAAAATACTTTTGCTAGTCAAGCATTAACGCTCGCGAATGAACAAGAATTAACGATTTTAGGAACTTCGGATATTCATGAATTGATAGATTGGCTGTTTGATATTCCTGGAGGTGGCCATAGACCTGTAACATTAATTTTTGCAAAAGAGCGTTCAGAAACGGGTGTCAAAGACGCTTTATTTGATAGACGAACGGTCGTATGGTATCAAAATAGCTTGATTGGGCAAGAAAAATATCTTATCCCTTTAATTAAATCTTCTTTAGTTGTGGATACCGCTTATTATCAAATGTACGGAAATACGAAAACTCAAATTGCTAATGTCAATATATCCAATCATTCTGATGCCACCTATTTACTAAATAATGAATCTAATTTTTCCTTTTATCATGCAACGGATGTAATCCAATTAAACCCCCATACCACCACCACCTTATCAGTCAAAACAATTGCACAATTAAGCTCATTTGAATTAAAATTTGAAGTTTTAAATGCCATTTACAGCAAAAAAGAGCATCCTAAAATCAGTCTTGATATATACATTAAACCTTGACATGAATCAACTTAAAAAAAACCATCACCGCTAATGTAAAAGAATGTTTATTTTGTGCAATCCATAATAGATTTGCGCTGAATGAAAAAAATTACATTTCAACTCGTTCTAAGCCTGTTTATAATCCAATCGATTAGTTCCCAAAATTTCACTTCTCAAACAAGTGAGCTTAACATTAAAAAAACATCAGATAAAATAATTTTAGATGGAATACTTGATGAAATAGCTTGGATACAAAGTGATTCAGCATATAATTTTACGCAGAATTTTCCTTCGGATACGTCTTTAGCAATTGCCCAAACAGTAGTATATATGCGGTATGATGATCACAATATCTATGTAGCAGCCAAGATGTATAATGCCCCAGGACCCAGAAAATATGTCACTACTTCTTTAAGAAGAGATTTTCGTGGTGAGGGTAATGATAGTTTTTCTGTGATCTTTGATCCCTTTCAAGACAAAACCAATGGCACTATATTTGGTATGAATCCTTTCGGAGTTAGAAGGGAAGGTTTCATCTCAAATGGAGGTTCGGGTAGAGATGCATATAGTTTTGATTGGGACAATAAATGGGATGGGGCTTCAAAAATTTATGAAGATTACTGGGCTATCGAAATGGCCATTCCTTTTAACACGTTACGCTATAACGAGAATCAAAAAGAGTGGAATGTTAATTTTTATAGAATAGACAGCCAAACTACTGAGAAGTCGACATGGTCATATATACCTAGAAATTTATCTATTGGAAATATGGCTAGTAATCAAAAACTTGTTTGGGATCTTCCCACCAAAAAAACAGGTGCCAACATATCTTTAATACCATTTATCACCTCAGGAATTAATAAAGATTATATCAATAATAAAAAAGTTGACTATTCAAGAAACATTGGCTTTGATATGAAATATGGCATCAGTTCTGGCTTAAATCTAGACCTTACTGTAAATCCAGATTTTTCTCAAGTCGAAGTGGATCAACAAGTGACCAACCTCGACCGTTTTGAAATTTTCTTTCCAGAAAAAAGGCAATTTTTTCTGGAAAATGCTGACCTTTTTGCTAACAATGGCAACCGAAATACGCGTCCTTTCTTTTCAAGAAGAATAGGTATTGCCAGAGATACAGCTACTGGGCTTGTCATACAAAATCCCATCCCTTATGGACTCCGATTGAGTGGTAAAATATCTCAAAATACCCGCGTTGGTCTATTAAATATGCAAGGCACAAAAAATGCCTCTATTCAGCAACCTAGTATCAATTATACAGTCGGAACCATTCAACAAAAAGTACTCAACCGCTCCAACCTTGATTTTATTTTTGTAAACAAGCAACCGTTCAAACTAGATTTAGGTGATAGCAGTTATAAAGTGGCAGCAAATCAAACCATAGGTCTTGATTTTAATTTGCTTTCAAGCGACAACAAATGGAGCGGTAATCTATTCACACATCACTCTTTTGATGAAGTTAAATCGAATAAAGCCTATGCCGCTGGGGGTTACTTGTACTACAGTACACTCAACTGGATGTGGTACGTTTCCTCTCAGCATATCGGGGCTGGCTATAATCCAGAAGTAGGCTTTGTCAGAAGAACAGATATCAGACAATTAGCCAGTACTATAAGATACAGTTATTTCCCGAAATTAGGTAAAATACAAAGTCATGGTCCCGGCTTTGATTTTGATGTTTTAGGAAGACAAGCTGTGGGCCTTTTGGATTGGGATATCAATTTACTTTACCGTATTAAATTTAATAATACCTCATCATTGGATTTTAGATTAAGAAGACAATTCACTCGACTCACATCTAATTTTGATCCTAGCGGAAGCGATGGTCTAGAACTTTCAGAGAATGAATCTTATTATTATAATTTCATTATAGGATCCTGGTCCTCAGATGAGCGTAAAAATCTTAATGTAAAATTAAAGACGAATTCTGGTCAATATTTTAATGGCTACAGACTCAACTTCAGTGGTACACTAGGTTATAGATATCAGCCTTTTGGAACTACTTCTATCGACATTACATATAATCGAATCAAACTACCCAGCCCATACAACTCCAGTCAGCTCTATCTAATCGGTCCTAAATTTGATTTCACATTCACTAAAAAATTATTTTGGACTACCTATGTTCAATACAATAGTCAAATTGAAAATTTAAACATTAATTCAAGACTTCAATGGAGATTTAAACCTGTCTCAGACATATACCTAGTTTACACTGATAATTATTTTGCCTATAACCAAACTGATGGATTTTTTCAAATAGGATCAGTTAAATATCGGGCCATCTCTTTTAAAATAACCTACTGGTTGAACATATAAAAAAGTAAATTTCATCTTTTTCAAGAGATTGATTTGACTCATAGGATTTTATAAGATTTTAAATAAGAATGCCGCCAAAATAGCTCCTATAAAAGGCCCCAAAACGGGAATCCAAGCATATTTCCAATCACTATTCTTATCTATCATGAGTGCATGAAAAATCCGAGGTCCCAAATCTCTCGCAGGATTAATGGCATAACCGGTGGAACCTCCCAAAGATAGTCCAATAACGGTTACTAACAATCCGACCGGCAAGGCATTTAGAGAACCTATTCCTTCTCCATCAATTAGATAAAAAACTCCAAAAACTAACATACACGTGCCTAATATCTCAGATAAAATATTATTAAAATTATTTTTAATAGCTGGTGCAGTGGCAAATACACCTAATTTGGTTCTAGCATTTACTGTCGCAGTAAAATGATCTTTATATTGTATAAAAACTAATAAAGCCCCCAAAATCGCTCCTAAAATCTGAGCTAATATATATCCCGGTACTAAGCTCCAGCTAAATTTCCCTACAATCGCTAAACCCACAGATACCGCAGGATTCAAATGTCCTCCACTAAAAGATCCAGAAATGACAACACCCATAAACACGGCCAATCCCCATGCTAATGAGATGACAAGCCATCCACTTTCATTGCCAAAGGTCTTTTTAAGAGATACATTGGCATTTACACCATTTCCTAGATAAAGTAATATAGTAGTACCTATAAATTCTGCTAAATATGGGTTCATTTAATATTCATTTTTGTTAATGAAATTATTTAAAATTACTTAAATTCAAGTTTAACCTTTTTTTTGAATTTTTCCCTAACAAATGCATATATGTCTAAATATATTTTAACTATTGACGCGGGTACAACCAGTGAAAGAGCTATTATTTTTGATAAATATGGGCATATAGTAGGCCTAAGTCAGATAGAATTTCAGCAATTTTTTCCAAAGCCAGGATGGGTGGAACATGACGCCGAAGAAATATGGACTATCCAAAAAAAAACTATAACAGACGTATTAAAAAAGTATGAAATTAAACCCTCAGATATAGAAGCAATAGGGATCACTAACCAAAGAGAAACTACTATTGTTTGGAATAGAAAAACTGGAAAACCAATCCATAAAGCCATAGTATGGCAAGACCGAAGAACAGCAGACTATTGCGAAAACTTAAAATTAAAAGGTCTGGAATCCTTAATTCAACAGAAAACAGGTTTACTTATCGATGCATATTTTTCAGCTTCCAAAATAAAATGGCTGTTAGATCATGTGGCTGGAGCTCGGGAATTGGCTGAAACAGGAAATTTGGCGTTTGGTACGGTAGATTGCTGGTTGCTGTGGAATTTAACTCAGGGTCAAGTGCATGCTACCGATGTCAGCAATGCCAGCCGTACCATGCTTTATAATATTCATAACATGGAATGGGATGAAGAGTTATTAGCCCTTTTTGAAATTCCAAAAATGATGCTTCCGAAAGTCAAACCCAGTAGCCATAATTTTGGATTAGTAGATAAAGATCATTTCGGTCATCCCATACCGATCAGCGGTATTGCAGGTGATCAGCAATCAGCTTTGTTTGGTCAAATGTGTATCGAATCAGGCATGACAAAAAGTACCTACGGAACCGGTTGTTTTCTTATTATGAATACAGGGCCTCGCATTATTACCTCAAAAAATAAATTATTGAGCACTGTAGCTTGGCAAATTGGAGAAGAAGTTACTTATGCCCTTGAGGGTAGTATATTCATATGTGGGGCTCTCATCCAATGGCTAAGAGATAATCTAAAAATTATTAAATCTGCTAGTGAAATTGAAGTATTAGCCGAAACTGTAACCGATTCGGGAGGTGTTGTTTTCATTCCTGGTTTTGTAGGTTTAGGTGCTCCACATTGGGATCCTTACGGAACAGGAACTATGCTAGGTATTACGCGAGGTACCTCTCAAGGACATATTGCAAGAGCTGCGCTAGAAGCCATCACCCTACAAAACTTAGACATTTTGAATACTATGGAAAAAGATGCGGATATTAAGACAAAAGAATTGAGAGTGGATGGAGGTGCTACGGCCAATAACTTACTGTTGCAAATTCAAGCTAATGTGGCCAACATCAACATCATCAGACCTAAAATCGCTGAGTCAACTGCCCAGGGAGCAGCATTTCTGGCTGGTTTAGGTACAGGCTATTGGAAGAATTTAGATGAAATTAAAAAAATTTGGGAGCCAGATAAAGTTTTCTACCCTCAATCAGATACAAATATGACTAAAGTGCGAAAAAATTGGAGCAAAGCCATTGACCGAAGTAAGAACTGGCTTTCCGAATGAATCGATATGCCATGCTACAAAATCTTCGAAGCCATGAGGGTATTTGGGACATTTTGGTCATCGGTGGTGGTGCCACTGGATTGGGTATTGCCGTAGATTCGGCAGCTCGAGGTTTCAAAACATTATTGCTCGAGCAAAATGACTTTGCCAAAGGAACATCCAGTCGATCTACAAAACTGGTCCATGGCGGGGTAAGATATCTTCAACAAGGTGGTATCTCCTTGGTCATAGAAGCCCTTAAAGAGCGAGGTTTAATGATTCAAAATGCACCCCATCTTGTTTCAAATCAGGTTTTTGTTATTCCCAACTACAGTTGGTGGGATGGCCCTTTTTATCATTTAGGCCTTAAGCTATACGATTTTATGTCGGGTGATCTGGGCATTGGATCCTCAAAAAGAATTTCTGTTGAGGAAACCATTAGCTATATACCTACCATCGATCAGAAAGGGTTAGTAGGGGGTGTTATCTATTTTGATTGTCAGTTCGATGATGCCCGCATGGCAATCAGCTTAGCCAAAACCGCCGCTCAATTTAATGGGGTTCTTCTTAACTATATGAAAGTTGAGAAAATCATAAAAAATGAAGAGGGTATCGTTGAAGGCGTCATGGCCTTGGATCTAGAAACAAAGGAAAAGCATAAAATCCAATCTAAAGTAATCATAAATGCTACTGGTGTTTTTGCTGATGCCGTAAAAAAAATGGATGATCCTGATGCTCGTGAAATGATACAACCCAGTCAGGGAACTCACGTTGTCCTTGACGCATCATTTCTTCCTGACAAGTATGCGATCATGGTGCCACATACAAAAGATGGTAGGATCTTATTTGCAGTTCCATGGCACAATAAAGTGATCGTGGGTACTACCGATACTTTAGTTGAAAAACCACTACTTGAACCTCACTTTCAATTACAGGAGGTAGAATTCATTTTAGAAACAGCTAGTCAATATTTAAGTAAAAAACCGACAAAAAAAGATGTTTTAAGTGTTTTTTCAGGATTGAGACCTTTATTAAAACCTGAAGGAAATAAACAATCAACCAAAGAAATTTCACGTCATCACAAAGTCATGATTTCCTCCAGTGGATTGATCACTGTAATTGGTGGAAAATGGACTACTTATAGAAAAATGGCAGAAGATACCGTTGATAATGCTATCCTCTTAGGTAGACTAAAAGCAAGCCCATGCATTACTAATGATTTACCCATTTTTGGATATTATAAAAATCTCAATATCACAGAAGATCCGCTCGCCGTTTATGGTGCTGAGAAGCAAGACTTGCTTGATCTTGAAACTGAGAATCCTACTTATGGAGATGTAATAAGTGAGAGTTTGCCCTTAAAGATCTCACAGGTTATTTGGGCAGTTCGTCATGAAATGAGCAGAACGATTGAAGATATGTTAGCTCGTAGGGTCAGGGGTCTATTTCTTGATGTCAATGAATCTTTGAGAATTGCTCCAAAGGTAGCTCAAGTTATGGCCAGCGAGCTCCATAAATCACCCGACTGGATCAAAAATCAATTGAAGGAATTTAGGGCCACTGCCCGACATTATCAATTAGTTGATGATGAAACATATAGCTGAAAATGACTTGAATTTGATGTCGAAATTATTAATTTTATCCCCACATTTAAAAGTAAAGAATTTGAAAAATATTTTAGTTCTCACCGTTATTGCATTAACTATTTCACTTCAACACATCAAAGCCCAAGAATTCAAAGGTATAGACAAGAGCCCTATGGATATGGCATATTTCCCCGATAACTTCGCCCATGATCATTCCCCTGGTGAAAAAGCAGTCGCACGTATTACCTATGGGAGACCACAAAAAAATAATAGACCTGTTTTTGGAAAAATAGTTCCTTATGGCAAAGTTTGGAGAACCGGTGCTAATGAAGCCACTGAATTCATTGCTTACCAGCCACTTACCTTTGGTTCAAAGATATTACCAGCTGGGACTTATACCCTATATACTATTCCAGGAAAAGATGAATGGACCATTATATTCAATACTGATATAGATATTTGGGGTGCCTATCGATACGATAGTGAAAAAGATGCTTTAAGATTCACGCAAAAAACTACCACCACATCTGAAGTTATTGAAGCCTTTGCTATCAGATTTGAAGATACTATCGACAATAAAGCCTTGTTGAAATTAGCTTGGGATCAGATCAAAGTAGAAATACCTTTCTCTTATTAAGATATTTTTATTCTTGAATGTCGTTTAATTTTATTTTGCAGCCTAAGACATAGATTATTTCACGAATTTTTAATACTATTTTAATCTTTAATTTGTAAATAATACCGTTCCTATTACGCTTGCTTTTTTTGCCTGATGAAAATTTAATTTATATCCCAATATTATAATCTCAGGAATACGTAATTTTTCTGGATACTGTAAGATGATAAAATATAGAAAATAAAATTATATTTTAATTGATCTAAAATTTTATGAAGCATAAACAGTACTTTTGTTGACTATAGTATGACCCAATCGCTCTCCGATCGCTTCAATAAGTTTATTGCTCCTCAATTGTTGCAGGATGAAAATTTATACCCTTTTTTTCGGGTAATTGAATCCGAACAAAGCACTGAGATAATCATAGAAGGGAGAAAGGTTTTAATGTTTGGATCTAATAGTTATTTAGGGCTTACAACACATCCAAAAGTCAAAGCTGCTAGTGCAGCAGCCATTAAAAAATATGGGAGTAGTGCTGCTGGCTCACGCTTTCTCAACGGTACTACTGCTCTTCATATAGAGCTAGAATACCGTTTGGCAAAATTTCTTAGAAAGGAAGCCGTTCTTTTATTTAGTACTGGATTTCAGGTCAACCTAGGGGTGATTCCAGCCATCACTAATTCAAACGATATCATTATTTTAGATCGAATGAATCATGCATCAATCATTGAAGGTGCGCGACTCTCAAAAGCCCCTTCTGTAATGTTTAAGCATAATAACATGGCCTCGTTAGAACAAAAACTAAGGCTGTCATCAGATGCTGATATGAAACTTATTGTAGTGGATGGCGTCTTCAGTATGGAAGGTGACTTGGCGGATTTTAAAGGGATCACTCAGCTAGCACAAAAATATAATGCTGTAGTCATGTCAGACTGTGCCCATGCCATTGGTGTAATTGGTAAATTTGGAGCTGGTGCCGCCTCACATTTTGGTATTGAAGGCCAGATAGATATCATAGGAGGCACATTCAGCAAATCTTTAGCTTCCCTGGGTGGATTTGTAGCAAGCGATGCTGCCACAATAAGTTATATCAAGCATCATTCAAGAGCACTTATTTTCAGCGCTAGCCCCACCCCTGCTTCCGTGGCAGCTACCCTTGCATCTTTAGATATTATTGAATCTGATGATTCTTTAAGACTGCAGCTACTGGAAAATACCCAATATGCCATTTCGAAGTTTAAAAGTCTTGGATTTGATACTGGCAATACTGAAACCCCCATCATACCACTATATATCAGAAATGATAAAAAAACATATGAACTAACCATGCTTTTGTTGGAAAAAGGGGTTTTCGTCAATCCAGTTGTCGCACCTGCAGTGGCACCTCAGGACTCAATGATTAGATTTTCTTTAATGGCGACACATTCTATAGAGCAAATAGATATAGCTATTGATACAATCTATGAATGTGCTAAAAAATTAGAGGTTCTTTTGTCTGTTGAAACTCATCAATAACAGATATTTGTTTTATGACCTCCCTTTGCAGTATGAAAGAATAATCATTCGTTATAATTAAACAGCTTAATCTATCAAATTGCGGCAGGAAAATAGTTTATATTAACTTTAGGATCACACCTGTTTTTAACAAAAAAGCACTGAAGAAGGAACACAAAATTTCAATTGATAAAAATTGAATTAGCTTTGGGTAATAGGTTATGTTCACTTTTAAAAATAAGAACCAAGACAGAGTATATCAAAGATGAATGAAACAGAAATAACTTTGCGGTGGGTTGAAAATCTACTCAATCAAAGAATCCTGATCCTTGGCAAGAAATCAACGAGCTAATTTATATAGAACAGGTCAAGCAATCATTTATATAGAAAAGTAATTTACATGAGTCTAGCATTAGTAGAAGTAAAACAAAAAGCCACACTTTTGAAGTTCATTGAATTCCCTTTCGATTTATACAAAAATTGTCCATACTACGTTCCTCCATTAATCGATTTTGAACTCAGCTCTCTCACTCCAAAAAATCCAGCATTTGAAATCAGTCAAGTAAAATTATTATTAGCATTAAGAGAGGGTGTGATTGTAGGTAGAATTGCGGGAATTATATTAGATGCTGAAAAAGAAGATAAAAATCTGGTTCGATTTGGTTGGATCGATTTCATTGATGATAAAACTGTATCTAATGCCCTAATTCAAGGTGTCATTGATTGGGCCAAACCATTTGGAATTACTGGCATCCATGGACCCTTGGGATTTACCGATTTTGACTTTGAAGGTACTTTAATTGAGGGCTTTGATGAATTGGCTACGCAGGCAACTATTTATAATTTCCCTTATTATGCTATTCATTTTAAAGACCTTGGATTTTCAAAAGCTTGCGATTGGATAGAAGGGCGTGGTGTAGTACCTAAAGAATTGTCTAAAAGAATGATCAGAAGCGCCTCTTTAATCAAGGCCAGATTCAAACTTAAGGCAAAGAAAATAAAAAGTAAATCTCAAATAAAAACCTATTCAAAAGGTATCTTTCAAACATTAAATAATTCTTTCACAAATCTTTATGGATTTTATACTTTAACCGATAAACAAATTGATTACTACGTCGATACCTACTTTGGGTTCGTTAGAAAAGAATTTGTAACCATAATCGTCAATGAAAAAGATGAAGTTGTGGCTTGCGCAATTACCTTGCCTTCAATCTCGAAAGCACTTCAAAAAGCCAAAGGAAAACTTTATCCTTTTGGCTTTATTTACTTACTTCAGGCCTTTCGGAGGAACGACACATTGGATATGCTTCTTATCGGTGTAAACCCTCAATATCAAAAGTTAGGAGCCAGCCAATTAATATTTTTTGAACTTTTATCTAATTTTATCAAAAAAAAGGTTGGGATGGTAAATTCAGCTATTATGCTTGAGGACAATCACAATGTCATTAATCTTTGGAATGAATTTAGAGGAAACGTAACTGCCATGATACGCAGAAGATGCTTTATCAAACCGATATAATATGAATAGATGGGCTTTAATTATTGGTGGATCAAGTGGCATGGGGCTTGCTACTTCTCGAAAATTAAGTAAATATGGCTTCAACTTAGTCATAATCCACAGAGATAGAAGATCCTTGTTACCAGTATTCCATAAAAACATAGAAGAAATAAAAAAAAATGGAACACAAGTATTGACTTTCAATATTGATGGAACAAACAAAGAAAAAATCAATGAAGCATTAACTGTGGTCAAAAATCAAAATGATATCGTATCATTTGACCTTATCTTACATGCCATCTCAAGAGGCAATCTTAAGCCTTTTCTATCTCAGAAAGAAGAGCCCACTTTAACCGAACAAGATATAGCCCTTACCATAGATGCCATGTCAATCAATGCATTGATCTGGATACAAGAGTTACAAAAGCATGATTTTCTAAAAAAGGGCGGTCAGCTCATCACACTTACCTCAGCAGGTAGTAACCGCTATTGGAAAGGTTATGGCGCCGTAGCTATGGCTAAATCATCATTGGAAATACTCTCTAAATATTTAGCCGTAGAACTTGCTCCTTTTGGTTTTCGGGTCAATTGCATTAATGCCGGGATTACCGATACCCCTTCACTGCGATTTATTCCTAATTATGAACAGCTGATCGAGGAGGCTTCAAAAAGAAACCCACTCGGTCGTATGACACTAGCTGAAGATATTGCCAACGCTATTTATCTGTTGACACTCCCTGAATCAAATTGGATCAATGGTAATGTCATGTTTGTTGACGGAGGAGAACATTTAATGGGATGAGTAAATTATTAGAAGAAATTATAGCCTTATTACCTTATCGAGCCCCTTTTTTATTTGTAGATGCACTTGAAGAAATTACTGAAAATGGGTCCAAAGGTTATTATCAACTTAAAAAAGATGAATATTTTTATCAAGGTCATTTTCCTAATAATCCTATTACACCAGGAGTCATATTAATTGAAATAATGGCTCAAATTGGATTGGTTTGTTTTGGAATTTATCTTTCCAAAACAAAATTAAAGAATCAAGAGACTAGTTTTGTGCCCATATTTACCTCTGCTGAAGTAGATTTTTTAGGTCCCGTATATCCTGAAGATCAACTGGAAATAACTTCTAGAAAAATATATTATCGATTTGATAAATTAAAATGTTTAGTGACCTGTAGAAATATTATAACGAATCAAGTAGTTTGCAAAGGTGAATTTTCGGGTATGATTGTAAATAAAGATAAAATTGATCAATAATAGAGTTGTCATTACGGGCATTGGCGTAGTTGCACCCAATGCACTGGGCACAGTAGATTTTGAAATAGCATTAAAAGAAGGACGATCGGGTATTCGTTTTTTTGAAGCATCTCAATCATTAAATTTCAGATGCCAAATTGCAGGTAAACCAATGGTTACTGAGAAGTATAAATCACAATTCTTTGATGATTATTATCAAAATAAGCTAGATAATAATGCCATTATCTATGCCTGTCTCGCTGGATTAGAAGCTTGGAAAGATGCCGGTTTGACGTATCATCAAGATCAAATAGATTTTGATTCTGGCATGATCATCGGTTCTGGAGCTTTGGGTCTCGACGGATCTAATCATGCTGTATTTTCTAAAATATTGAAAGGTAACGTTAAACGACTTGGTTCACGAGCGATCCCTGAAAGTATGAGCAGTGGTGCAGCAGCCTATCTCAATAAGATTTTAGGTCTAGGCAATAGGGTATTATCCAATTCATCGGCCTGCATTACAGGTTCTGAATCAGTATTACTGGGCTATGAGTACCTTAAATTAGGAAAGGCCAAAAGAATGTTGTGCGGAAGTACCGAAGGGGATGGAGTTTTTATTTGGGGTGCCTTTGATGCGATGCGCATCCTCACCAGTGATTCTAACGTAAATCCAACAAATGGATCGCGGCCCATGTGCAAAAGTAGCGTTGGATTTGTTCCCGGCAGTGGATCAGGAAGCATGGTATTGGAAACTTTAGAAAGTGCTCAAAGTCGTGGAGCTAAGATCTATGCGGAAATCTTGGGCGCTGATGTGAATTCGGGTGGTTTAAGAGATGGGGGAAGTATGACAGCCCCTAATTCCAATGCAGTCGTCCATTGTATGAAAAATAGCTTGAATCAAGCAAGAGTAATTAGTGACGAAATAGATCTTATCAGTGGACATCTTACCGGAACAAAAGGTGATGCCACTGAAATAAAAAATTGGAATAAGGCACTTGGTGGTACCCAAGACCAATTTCCTCTTATCAATACACCTAAATCGATGATTGGACATTGTATTGCAGCAGCCGGATCAATTGAATTGGTAGCTACCCTGATTCAAATGGAAAAATCATTTGTCCATGGTAACTACAATATCAAAGAAATACATCCTGATATCACAGCAGAAATTCCAGCAAAGAGTATACCTGTACATACCGTTCATAAAGAAATTAATACCGCTATTAAAGCCAATTTTGCTTTTGGTGATTTAAATTGCAGTTTAGTTCTCAGAAAATGGCAAGATGGATAAAAGCAAAATACAAGAAGAATTAAAAGAAATCATCACAGTTTACGTTCCTGATAAAAAAATATTAGATAACATAACTCTTGAACATGATCTCATCAATGATCTGAAAATAAACTCTGCTCATATTGTAGATATTGTATTGGACGTTGAAGAGAAGTATGACATCATGATAGAGGATGAAGCAATCATGAAAATGGCTACCATTGGTCAAGCCATTCAAGTCATTAATGATAAGTTGGAAGAAAAATAAGTTTAATTTTGCATAGATAAATTTAAAATCTTTGTTAAATGAAATCGATAGGTTCTTTTTGGCTTATTTATTTATTACTCCCAATCAACCAAAATCCAGATTATTACATCACTTTTTCTAAAATAGACAACAGAGTCTATGCTTTTGTCAATGACGAACTTGTCTTTGACAGTAAATTCATAGACGGAAATCCTGAATTAAATTTATCACTTGATTTATCTCCTTTCCTAAAAAAAGGAGACAACCTCTTAAAGGTTCAACTCGAAAATGGATCCAATCTTAATGCTTTTATCGACGATACCCATTGGACGATCCGGTATGAAATCTTTGAAAATGGTGAAAGCTATGATTATGCCTATGAGTCTAGCAAAAATGGCCAAGCGGGCCTTATCGTGTACGAAAAAGAACATAATATTTATCTGAAGTGATTGGAATAGATATCGTTGACATCAAAGATTATCTTTTACATCCTCGTAGTGCCGAACATCTACGGTTCTTAAAAGCCAAAGATGATCAATACCCCGAAAATATAGATCCCATACTACTCTATTGGATCGTCTGGAGTGCTAAAGAGGCTGTTTTCAAAAGTAAACGACAATTAAAATCATTCGATCCTAAACTCATTACAATTGCTTTTTCGCATGATTTACATTTCTCTTCAAAGCAGCTATCTGGTACAGTTGAGGTCAAACCCAACTATGTCGTGGCCACTGCCGCTCAACAATCGATAAAACTTGTGCATCAAATTTGGATGAATCATCAAAAAACGGATTCCCAAAAAGCAGTTCGTGAAAGAATCATTACATACTTCAAGCCATTAAATATCACCTTTGCTAAAGATGAAAATCAACTGCCAGTTCTATTTGTAAATGAACAAAAAAAAATTCCCATTTCTTTAACCCACCATGGTAATTATATGGCTTTTTGTATAGAAAAGCATAAGGTTCTGAGATATTAAATTTTGCGTATAATTGATTATTTTTGACTCCTTTGGCCTCATCTAACGAATGCGTAAAATAATACATATTGATATGGATGCCTTTTATGCATCCGTTGAGCAAAATGACAATTATGATTTAAGGGGGAAACCGGTCGCAGTTGGGGGGCATAAGAAAGGTGGTGTAATCGCAGCAGCGAGTTATGAGGCCCGAAAATTTGGTGTAAAATCAGCTTTGCCTTCAAGAATTGCGGCAAGGTTATGTCCACAACTTATTTTTGTTAAACCCCGATTTGATCGGTATAAAGAAATATCCAACGAAATTAATGCAATATTTCATGAATACACAGATTTGGTTGAACCCTTATCACTAGATGAAGCGTATTTGGACATCACTCATCCCAAAATCGCTCTAAAATCAGCAACTCTAATAGCTATAGATATCAAGAAAAAAATCAAAGAAAGAACAGGTTTAAGTGCTTCTGCAGGTATTTCCTTTAACAAGTTTTTAGCTAAAATAGCCTCTGATATGGAGAAGCCTAATGGACTTTATGTGATTTTACCAGAAAATGCAGAGGCTTTTATTGAAAAACTCCCAATTAAAAAATTTCATGGTATAGGCAAGGTAACTGCTGAAAAAATGAAACATGCAGGTATTTTTACGGGCAAAGAATTAAAAGAAAAAACACGAGAAGACTTGTCCCAGAGGTATGGAAAGCAGGGAAATTATTATTATAATGTTGCACGTGGCATTGATAACAGAAACATACTTCCCGATCGAAAAAGAAAATCTATAAGTGCTGAAAATACATTTTCGCACCACTTAATGACCCTCTCTGACATCCAATCACATCTAAAACCGATCACTGAAGAAGTATTTAGAAGGTATCAGCTACAGTCTGCTCAAGGTAGAACCATTAGTCTTAAAATAAAGTATGGGAATTTTAAACAAATCACGAGAAGCAAATCTCAAAAAGAAGGCATTAAAGATTTTTCAGAAATTCAAGTACTAATCAAATCTTTACTTAACCAGGACTTGTTACATGAAGCGGGCATTCGACTGCTTGGACTCAATCTATCTAATTTTAATCCAAAAAAAGATCAAAAGACTCAATTGAAAATTGATTTTTAATCATTACTTCAAAACTATTTTAACAATGCACATGTTTATTTTCATAAAACATTAAAAAATATAGTTTGAAAAAAAGTAATCTGTAGTTTTGTAGCAAAATATATTTCACCGAAAGAATTAATTCATCAAACAAAATTTTTACAGTTAATTATATTCTCTGAAAACGAAATTTAAATAATTATGAAACCATTTCTTTTAAGTCTAATAAATTCAATAATTCTAATATCTATGGGTTCTTGGAGTTACCTCATAAATGAGAGTCGTCCAATAACGGCTCTCATTCCTGTATTTGTTGGTTTATGCCTTATTTTGCTAAATAAAAGAGTTAAAAATGAGGACAAATTAGGAGCTCATTTAGCAGTTTTAATAACATTTCTGATAATAATTGGTTTACTAAAACCATTAATAGGTTCATTTGAAAGAGAAAACTATCAAGCAATATTTCGAATTACTTTAATGGAAGTTACAAGTATATTAGCGTTGTTTTCTTTTGTAAAAAGTTTTGTTGAAATTCGTAAAAATCGAAAAAAATAAAATGATTTATATTCAAAAATGAATAAAAAATTGCTCAAATGAGATAGAGGTTATTAAATATTACTGTAGATTTTTACTTTTTTAATAAAGCCTTAATCTCACTCATTTTTCAAAAGACTCCAAACGTATAGTTACCGCTCTTTTATGACCCTCAAGTTGCTCGGCAGCAGCCATCACCTCCAAGGTTGGCCCTAAGGTTTTCAATCCCTTTTTTGTCATTTCCTGAAAAGTAATTTTCCTAACAAAACTGTCCAATGAGACTCCAGAATGAGATCTTGCCCATCCGTTAATCGGTAACGCATGATTCGCTCCTGAAGCATAATCACCTGCCGATTCAGGAGTAAATGGACCTACAAATACCGAACCAGCATTATAGATTTTGTCAACATACTTTTCTGGATTATTTATATTTAAAATAAGATGCTTAGGCCCATAATAATTAATTGTCTTAATGATCTCTTTTTTTTTATTAACGATAATCACTACACTATTTTTTAGAGATTCTTCGGCCATATCTCTCCTGGGTAATTGAACCAATTGCTCTTTTATCTCCAGAACAACCGCATCTCCTACCGATTGACTTTTGGTTACTAAAACCACTTGACTATCATTCCCATGTTCGGCTTGTGAGATTAAATCCGCAGCAACAAAACTCACATTGCTTTCCTCATCTGCGATTACCATCACTTCGGAAGCTCCTGGAGGCATATCAATAGATACTTCTTTAGATAATAATTGCTTAGCACTAGTTACATATTGATTCCCAGAACCAAAAATTTTATCAACCTTAGAAATTGTTTCCGTACCATAAGCCAAAGCCGCGATGGCTTGTGCTCCCCCTAATTTTAAAACTGAGCGAATACCCAACAAATGAGCAGTATACAATACTACTGGGTTAATTTTCCCCATTTTGTTAGTAGGTGAAGCTATTGTAATGTTTTTACAGCCAGCAATTAAAGCTGGAACACCCAACATCAAAACCGTCGAAAACAAAGGTGCCGTTCCTCCAGGAATGTAAAGCCCAACGTTTCGAATAGGAACTGATTTACTTTTGCATGTGATACCTAACATCGTCTCCACGGTAATTGGGGACTGCTGTTGTGCCTCATGGAATTTCCAAATATTTTTTTTAGCTACTTCTATTGCGATTTTAAGGTTAGCGTTGACATGATTTTCAGCATCC
>NZHT01000028.1 GCA_002691385.1 Flammeovirgaceae bacterium
AGCTCGATCATTTCCTGTTTTCATAAAATTACGGAAGCCATCGGCCTTTGGTTCTAAAACGGCAAATGATTCAAGATCGGTTTGCTCTTGCAAGGCATCTGTGCGTCCAGGCGTAAAAGGAATCACGATCTTTTCCCCTACTTTTTGGGCAGCAGCTTCAATACCAGCAGCACCACCTAACACGATGATATCGGCCAATGATATTTTTTTATTTCCAGCTTGCTTTTTGTTGAATCCTTCTTGAATTTCAGTGAGGGTTTTAATTATCTCTTTCAATTGCTCAGGCTGATTTACTTCCCAAGAATTTTGAGGAGCTAAAACAATACGTCCGCCATTGGCACCGCCTCGTTTATCTGAATTACGGAAGGTAACAGCCGACCCCCAGGCGGTGGCGACGAGTTGAGAGATTGTTAAATTGCTAGCAATAAGCATATTTTTCAGATAAGCAATGTCTTGTGCATCAACTAATTCGTGATCTAATTTCGGAATTGGATCTTGCCATATCAAGGTTTCTGAAGGCACTTCTTTTCCTAAGTAACAGGCGCTAGGCCCCATGTCTCGGTGAGTAAGTTTGAACCAAGCGCGAGCGAAGGCATCTGCAAATTCAGTAGGATTTTCATGAAATCTTTTCGAAATAGGAGCATAAATCGGATCCATTATCAAGGCTAAGTCCGTAGTCGCCATCATGGGTGCATGACGTCTTGAAGGATCGTGGGCATCAGGAACTGAATCTGAGGCGGCACCGCCTTTGGGAGCCCATTGCTGTGCACCTGCAGGACTTTTTACGAGTTCCCATTCATAACCAAAAAGGGTATCCCAGTAACTATTATCCCATTGGATCGGTGTGGGTGTCCAAGCCCCTTCCAAACCACTGGTAATGGTATGGACTCCTTTACCTGTTCCAAAAGTATTTTTCCAACCAAGTCCTTGTTCTTCAATGGTAGTACCTTCTGGTTCTGGACCCACATGATCAGGATTTCCTGCCCCATGCGTTTTACCAAAAGTATGGCCACCTGCAATGAGGGCCACGGTTTCCTGATCATTCATAGCCATACGACCAAATGTTTCGCGAATGTCTCTTGCTGAGGCAAGAGGATCGGGTTTGCCATTTGGTCCTTCGGGATTCACGTAAATTAGTCCCATTTGAACGGCACCGAGTGGATTATCTAATTCTCTGTCACCTTTGTAGCGTTCATCTCCCAACCATTCAGTTTCAGGTCCCCAAAACACGTCTCCTTCAGGTTCCCAAATGTCTACTCGTCCTCCGCCAAAACCAAAGGTTTTAAATCCCATAGATTCTAAAGCACAATTGCCAGTGAGAATCATCAAATCAGCCCAAGATATTTTACGGCCATATTTTTGTTTGATTGGCCAAAGTAAGCGGCGTGCTTTGTCAAGATTCCCATTGTCTGGCCAACTGTTGAGTGGAGCAAAGCGCAAAGTACCGGCACCAGCACCTCCACGACCATCTCCGATACGATAGGTACCAGCACTGTGCCATGCCATGCGAATAAAGAATGGGCCGTAATGTCCATAATCAGCCGGCCACCAGTCTTGTGAATCGTTCATCAAAGTATATAAATCTTTTTTGAGCGAATCTAGGTCGAGACTTTTAAAAGCTTCGGCATAGTTAAAAGTATTACCCATCGGATTGGACTGAGGGGTGTTTTGATGCAAAATCTTAAGATTTAATTGATTGGGCCACCAATCTGAATTGGAGAGGGCTCCAGCGGCCGTATGTCTTTGAGCAGCAGGTGCAAAAGGGCATTCGCTTTCGCCATTGCTGGTTTGTCCATTTGAAATGTCGGGATGTGAAATGTTTTCCATGAATATAGGTTCAAATATTTAATGTTAACAGAAAGTAAGCTTAAGGCTTTAATTGATTTGAAAGTATTTATTTACGTAAGTTTTAATCTTTTTAATGAAAAAATATTTTTTCATTAATTTAATTACTTTTTTCTAGAAACTAACGACATAGAAGATTAAATCTTGTTTGCAAATATAGCTTTAAATAATTATCTATAAAAACTATATTTTTGATATATACATCTATTTTATAGATAATATTATTATTTTTGAATCTATGAATATTCAACAATTCAAATATGTTTTGGCTGTGATGGAGTTAAAGCATTTTGAAACGGCAGCAGATGCTTGTTTTGTGGCTCAATCTACTCTGAGTACGATGATCAATAAGTTTGAAGATGAGATTGGTGTTAAAATATTCAACAGAAAAACCAAGCCTGTTTCCATTACTGCAGAAGGGTCTCAAATTATCAATCGCTTACGTATCATTCAAAAGGAAATAGATGCACTAAATAATGTCATACAGGAATTGAAAGGAGAATTGATAGGAGAGCTTCGCATTGGTATCATACCTACAATAGCGCCAGACTTATTGCCTTTATTCTTGTCAAAATTTGCCAATAATTTTCCTAAAATTAAAATGATTGTTCAAGAATTGACAACTCTTGAAATTCAAAAATCATTAAAAAATAGAATGCTCGATGTAGGCATCCTGGCCATTCCATTGGATGATGATGAATTGGTAGAATTAAATTTATATTCAGAGCCTTTTTTATTTTATGATTGTAGTAATCAAAAGTTAAAAGCTAGTATGGCTATTCAAGAATTAAATTATTCAAAACTTTGGTTATTGGAAGAGGGTCATTGCTTACGCACTCAAGTACAAAATATATGTGAATTGTCAGATAAGAGTCAAAAAAAGGATGTTAATATTGAATTTAAGGCAGGTTCACTAGATAGTTTGTTGCGTTTTACTAAGGCAAGTAAGGGGGTAACAATATTGCCTTATTTGGCCTCACTTGCATTGTCAAAATCAGAGCAAAAAAAACTGATACCTTTTAAGTTCCCAACACCTGTCCGTTCTATCGGATTAGTTACACACAAACATTTTGTCAAAAAGCA
Organism: Flammeovirgaceae bacterium; assembly: GCA_002691385.1. Lineage (GTDB taxonomy): Bacteria > Bacteroidota > Bacteroidia > Cytophagales > Cyclobacteriaceae > UBA4465. Next base: position 2,929 of record NZHT01000028.1, read on the forward strand.
ATTACTGAATCAATTGCAAGTTACGATTCAGAAAGTTATTTCATCTCTCATCTCACCTAGTCCTTGCAATAAGCATTTCAAGCCGTTATCATAATATTTTGGAAATACTTAAATACTTTAAAAGACCTTATCTGATTATTTTCTTTATAATTATAAGACGCAGGCACCAGTTGTCCAAGAGGGTACACCAGCTGCCCGGGCTGTACACTCATTGCCATAGGTTTCCAGATTACAACCGCAAACAGGTTGGTATTCTTTTGTGCAGGCGATATCTTTCGGGGAAACAAGCAAGCAATCATCTTCTGGATCTGTCTTACCCTGATGGAGACAGGCACTCCATAGAATTGTTGAAGTAATTAATGAGTTGTAAAGATGTTTTTTTAAATCCATGAATTTATATTATTTAAGTCTTTTTAGCGAATAAAAATAGCGCTGGATACTCACCATGACAATGGGATAAAAGCGAGCGTAAGAGGTATTTAAGATGTTCGTTCCTGCCGAAAGGTCAATTCTGAGATTAGAAGAGATCACTTTTTGTATTCCCGGGTGAATTTCTATATAATACCCGCTTGTAAGAGCATCGGTTTGAACTTCTAAGTTAGATCCGTCTTGAGAAACCACGGCAGTTTCGTATGATTTTCCATTGAACTCCAGATAGATATTCCAATTCGCTTGATCATAACTGCTATATTTTTTTGGATAAAGTAAATATCCAAAGGATAAATTATATTCAAGGGATCGACCATATTCAATAGTTGTATTTGTCATGGCCACACTTCCGGTAAATAAGGGTATGTCTTCGCTGTACTTGCCGGGAATAGTAAAACCAGTGGTCAGTGAAACGGCGAATCTTTTTTTAAGATATGTGGCGATAAGACCCCCTCCATAACCTTTCGTATCGTCAAGAAGATTAGGTTCAGCTTCATCATGGGCATTTGAAACATTGGACCATTGACCGAAGGTAGCCATTCTGAAATGTTCATTTGCGTCATCAAATGTTAAGAATCGATATTTGGCGTAAAAGTGAAATCCATTAAATCTCAGTGGATACATTACTCCTTTCTGCGATTGTTGAGGATAATAAATAGTTTGACTACCCGCATGTTTGTGAGTGATTAAATCACTGGGTAGATTTACTCCATGATGGTTGGAAAAAGAGGTAGTTAGGTAGAGTGAAAGTCTAGGTGTTACGCCGTACATCCATCTAAGGGCAAACATATTTCTTCGAATGTTTATTTCGTTAAATGAGTTGCCAAATAACCGTACTCCCAAAACCCTTTTGGGAGTACTGCTTGCAGATTCATTGTGAATAAATAATTCTTGAGCAGATGCAAGATGTAGACTAAAGAAAAAGAAAATGATCCTAAAGGTAATTTTCATAAGGTCACAAAATAATGCTCATTTTGATTACATATCTTGTTTTTGGCTTCTGAAAGTTGAGTCTTCCATTTTTTCATTTCACTTCGAGATAGGAAATTTTTGCCGATAAACTTCAAGATCATTTCTCCTTTCAATTTAGGTTGTTTTACATCTATAAACTGATAAGCTTCATATTCATAATTCCAGCAATTATCGGTATCGATTGGGTGTTCTTTAAAATCAAATGAGGCATTTAAATAAGCTACCGAAAATCCTGCATCTATTACTGCTTGTGCGACTTTATCGATAGACACATATGCCCCTTCATTGAAGAATATTTCACTGCGATTGTTGTTTAAATCCATTACGACCCGGTTAATAAAATCTAATTTTACTAGACTCATTTCTACCGATCTAGAACACATCGAACAAGTAAGTCCATCGATACCCATTTCTACTGACTTGAATTGGCATTGAACAATCCAAGGTAAAAAGATGACCGACCAAAAAATGATATATCTAAGAATGCATTTTTTCATAATTCTTATTGTGAAATTAATAGTGGATCTATTAATACTCAAGTAATCTTCGATTAATGATTACTTAAATTTTTTTTTACTAAACTTTTATTAATTTTAAATCAAGGAAAACTTAAATTCTAACGTGACAAAAAAAATTGCTTATATCTCGGGTGCATTATTTAGTTCATTGACTTTGTTGTCTGTTCTTTTCAAAACATTACACCTTCAAGGAGCTACTTTCTTACTAATAGCAGGACTCATGGGATTAGCCCTAGTTTTCATTCCTGCTTTTTCGCTTTATAAATATTTTCAGTGAGTTGAACCTTAAGCACAATCATTTACTTTGTTTGGAATAGTATTTGTCCAAGGTGATAAGTCGTATTGATAAGGCTTAAGACAAGTGTTTTTCTTTAAGCTTCAAAATCAGGCCTTCAATGGAGCGATTTAAAATTCTATAGACGGTTTCGAATCCATCATTTTGCCCAAAGTAGGGATCGGGGACATCACTGTTTTTATCTACGGGGTCAAAATATCTCATTTTCATTAGCATTGCACTAATGGGCTTCATGTTTTGTAAGTGTACAAAGTTTTGATGATCCATAGCAATCAGATAATTATAGTTGTTGATATCTGAATAATTTACTTGATGGGCTTGATGCTCAAATAAAATACCATGGCTTTTTAATGTAGACAGTGTTCGAGGATCGGGCGGGGCTCCTATATGGTAATCTGTGGTTCCTGCTGAGAAAACCTCAAAATGGTTAGTGAGATGAGTTCCATTTATTTGATGTTCAAAAATGGCTTGGGCCATTGGGGAGCGACAAATGTTTCCCAAGCAAACGAATAGTACTTTAATCATTACTACTTAAATATATATGAAACAACTAGATTGATCGATTAAAATTTGAAAATAATTACAATTAAATAATATCAATATTGCTTCTTGAGTTGATTTTATTTGTGTTTTTTTGTTGGAGATGACAGCAAAGGAACGATTATTTTTTAATGCCGTAAGATCAGGTGATCTAGCCATTGTAAAAAAGCAGCTTTCCGAGCAACCGGAGTTGATATACGTCACAGACGACAGAGGTTCTAGTCCTTTGATATTGGCTTCTTATTACGATCACATAGATTTAACTGAGACCTTGATTCAAGCAGGAGCTCATGTTAATTTCAAAGATGCTTCGGGCAATACCGCCTTAATGGGAGTTTGTTTTAAAAGTGTTGTTGAATTGGCCGAATTATTGATCAAAGAGGGAGCGGATGTAAATATTACCAATAGCACGGGCGCTTCTGCACTAATATTTGCAGCCATGTTCAACAGAAAAGATATGGTTAAGCTGTTATTAGAAAATAAAGCAGATAAAACAATTCAAGATAATAAAGGTATGACTGCACTTAGTCATGCTGAAATGAAAAAAGCCTCGGAAATAGTCAAATTACTTCAGACTTGAATCTTAATATTAACGTGCGTATTTTTTCATTTTTGTTTTTATCAGCTAAAAAACTTCAAGTAGAGATTTTCTTCAACGTAATTTTTGTTCTAGCTTCGTTGCTGAAGTGAAATTATTATACGACTTAAGCGTACATATTTATTTTGCCTTATTGAGGTGTATATCTCCTTTCAGTGATAAGGCCGCTGCATTTCTTTTGGGACGCAAGCATTCCTTTTGGCTTGAGATTCCTGAAAAAAAACCTGAAACTAATAGATATTGGTTTCATGTGGCATCCCTAGGAGAGTTTGAGCAATGCCGACCCGTTATAGAGGCTCTTAAAAAAGAGCAACTTTCCAGTGAAATTGTATTGACTTTTTTTTCACCTTCTGGGTATGAAGTTCAAAAAAATTATGTGGAAGCTGATTGGATCGGATATATCCCCAAAGATCAATACAGCCTGGCTTCCCATTTTGTCAAGCAAATAGATCCTGATCAGGCTATTTTTGTGAAATATGAATTCTGGCTAAATCACCTTCAGGCTTGCTTTGATCTTCAAGTACCGGTTGTTTTCTTTTCAGTTATTTTCAGGACTAATCATGTGTATTTTGGGATTGCTCGTAAGTTATATAAAAAGTATTTCAGATCGGTTTCTCAATTCTTTGTTCAAGACCAGGAATCTGCAGAATTACTACATGGCTTGGGGGTAAGACAGGTTGTTATCGGTGGAGATACGCGTTTTGATCGGGTGATTACTATCGCCGAACAAGCCCAGTCTCTTCCCTTAATCGAACGCTTTTTACAGCAAGATAAGGTATGGGTTATGGGCAGTATTTGGCCAGCTGATATGAATATTTTATTGTCTTTTATCTTGAATGAAGCATCTAAGGGCACCCAATTTATCTTGGCACCTCACAATATCAGTGCTGAGAGTATTGATTATTTTCAAAATTGCTTTCCAAAATCGCTTCGCTATTCCCAGATTTCTGATAGGACTGATTTGAAGGAGGCTCGTATCTTGATATTAGATACCATAGGACTTTTGTCAAATACTTATAAGTATGCCAAGTATGCTTACATAGGAGGTGCATTTGGCGCAGGTTTACACAATACGATTGAAGCAACTGTGTGTGGGATTCCCGTTTTTTTTGGTCGCAGTTCGAAAAATTTTAAATTTAAAGAATGCCAAGAATTGATGGTAGCAGGGGCGGCTTTTGATTTTAATAATATTTCTGATTTTATGTCAAATCTTGAACTACTTAATTCAGATGCTGCAAATTATCAAAAAGCTGCCGATGCTGCATTTGCTTATACGCGCTCCCGACAGGGAGCAGCCGCGCGTATTGTTGCCTATTTAATAAAAAAAGTTTAAGTGGACGGAGTCATTATTAAATCAACTGGTTCTTGGTATTCGGTGCGCTTGCGAGATGGAAAAGAAGTGAAGGCTCGACTACCAGGTAGATTCAAACTCGAGAATAAAAAGATTTCTAATCCGATTGCAGTGGGGGATAAAGTTGAATTGTCTGCTGAGGGTGAAAATTTCATCATTGAGATAATTGTACCTAGAAAAAACTATATCGTTCGAAAGTCACCCAAAAAGAAATATTTCTCACACATGATCGCAGCTAATATTGATCAAGCTATTTTGATCGCCTCTCACAAAAGACCTAGAACTAGTTTGGGTTTCATTGACCGTTTTCTTGTGACGCTAGAAGCTTTTCGAATACCTGGTTACTTATTGATCAACAAGTCTGATCTGTATTCGAAAAATGAGCAAGCAGCATTGCAAGGTATTATGGATTTGTATGAATCCATCGGATATCAAACGATGATGACTTCATTTATAGAGGAAGTACCTCATCGACTAGGAGATTGGCTTCGGGCTAAAACCACATTGCTATCGGGTCATTCTGGAGCAGGAAAATCTACTTTAATCAATCTATTACAACCTAATGCTAACCAACAAATAGGAGAAATTTCAGATTTTGCGGACAAAGGTGTGCACACGACTACTTTTGCGGAAATGTTTTCACTCGATATTGATACACATGTTATTGATACTCCGGGAATAAAGGAATTGGGACTGGCAGAAATTAAAGGGGAAGAATTATCTCATTATTTCCCTGAAATTAGGGCGTTGATGGGTCAATGTAAATTCAATGATTGTCTGCATATAGATGAGCCCTCATGTGCAGTTCAGGAAGCTGTAGAGTCAGATAAAATTGCTCTAAGTAGATTTGAAAGTTATTTGAGTATGATGCAAGAAGGTGATAACAGGAGGTGATGGTTGGAATTAAACTTATGATCAACTTTGTTAATTTGGATGAAATGAATTGAATGAAATTGGATATTATGTTTTGGTGATTTTTTTTAATATTATGACTGTTTCCTTACCTTTTCATAGCTATCACCTTTCACTAATTCCAAATCGATAGTCAATTGATGTGCTTTCTAATTTTGAATAATAGTTTACTTCTTCTACCTCATTTCTGTAATTTTTCAATAATGGGTTTTTATTGCAAGAGATGCTTTTATAACATTTAATGTTGAATCTTTTTATTTTTAATAATGCGTTGTTTATTTGTTTATTACTTTTTTCTTTATGAATCTCTTTAAATTTTTTTTTCTTAACGTATTTTATCATTTAACATTTCAAGTCAATGCTCAGCATGGTCTATTTGATTATCCTCAAGCTATGGAGTTAGTGAGCAAAGGGACTGAAAAGATTTATAAACTCAAAGTAGATTCGGCTAAGTATTACATTTTGGAGTTACAAAAATTAATACCTAATCATCCTGTAATCCCTTCAATGGAGGCTTTTTTAATTCAATGGGAACATATACCAATAATAGAGGGAAAAACATTTATGTTGTTCGAAGCAAAGCTTAGAGAAGCTATTGCAGCATCGGAACATCTTAATCCTTTAGACCCCTACGACGAAGAGGCTGTTTTTTTTGAATTGGCGACAAGGGGTTTACTGGCGGAACATTATGCTGAAAAAAATAAGTATTTTGAAGCCATCAGTGAAGCCAATAAAATCTATAGTTTAATTAAAAAAGGGTTTGATTTGGTTGACGATAATCCAGAGTTTCTATTTACTACGGGATTATATAATTATTTTAGAATTATGTATCCTCAGAAACATCCAATTTTTGCTCCAGTAGCTATTTTTTTTAAAAAAGGAGATAAAGAGTTGGGACTGAAGCAGATGGTTAATTCAACTGAAAAAGCCATAATTTCTCAGATTGAAGCCTCTATTTATTTGTCCTATATCTATTTGCGTTATGAACAAACTCCAGAAAAGGCATTTTTTTTACTTCAAAATCTCATCAAAAAATATCCAACAAATTACTATCTTCTTTCCAAATTCTTGGAATCTGCTTATGCCACGGAGCAATATGACAAAATCATGCCTTGGATGGTCGATACACTGATGAATACAGGCCGAACATATTATAAGATGGTAGGTCATGTTTTCAGAGCGGCTCATTTTGAATTTGTAGAGAAAGAGGCAAAAGAGGCTTATCTTTATTATGGAATGGGGGTGGGGTTTGGCAATGAAATACCAAACCATGGCGAACACTTTAAAAGTATAGCTTATTTGGGACTTGGACGGCTCAGTGAACAATTTGGCAATTTAACTTCAGCTAAATCCTACTATAATTTATGTTTGAAGTATGCCGAAAACGAGGATATTGAAAAGGCAGCTTATTTGGGCTTAAACCCATGAAATATTTGTTAATTTTTAATCAAGGTGAAGGGTTGTACAAAGAGAAGTAGGTTTTTGAGTTTTACTTTCCGATTACTTATGCTGACTAAGTTAAAGAACTTATATAAAGAATGAAGAAGCTTCGTTTTGGGCCCATCATTATTGTTAAGCTTACACTTATAGTTTAGATAAACCAATTTTTGGGATTCACGATGATGGTGAACCCAAGTATAACCCAGTAGATTCTATTTTGGGTCAGTAAAGTCTTTTAATGTATCTAATGCTTTAGTGCTTGTTGTGTGCTATTTTGAAGGAAATAAATTGGGTACAGGGACTTGTCAAATGCTTATAGACAAGTAGCTATTGTAGTCCTAAGGGGGGCTATATTGATGCCTTATATTGAAAATAAACGATTTAAAGTTTTTTACGAATGCTATCAAACTAAATTACTGTCGAGTTTATTTAGGGATTATGACACTCAGATTATAGAAGATAAGTATTCGCAAAAATGCTGGATGCTGCTAGATGTGAAAAAGGAACAAGTTGTAGCATTTGGGGATCGCTTACGACGTAATGAATTTCTATTAAACAATGGCATCAAATAAGTGAGTCGCTGAGTTGTATGTAGTCTTCTCTTGCTGGGGTAAAGGTATCGATAACGAAACATGGTTTCAGTGCTTTCCCAGAGTGAAGCTCATTGGGATCAATGACCACGAGATCTCCAGAACTTAACACTCTTGTTACTCCCCCAATAGACAATTCTAGTTCACCAGAAACTACGTGCGTGGTTTGAGTATTTATATGTTTATGCAATGGTAATATGGAATCTTTATCTATTTCCCAATATGCGATTGTTAAGTCAGGGGTATGTACCATCCGACCTTTGAATCCAGCTATAGGGGAGATTGCTTTTATTTTCTCAATATTGTAGATTTGTATCACTTAGTTAAATATATCCTTTTTTCAGTAATAAGACATACATTTCATAGCAAACCCAGGCATCAGTAGCAGCATAATCCTTTTGACCTTGAGTAAGCACTTCATTTTCCCAATTTGAAACTTGCTGATTTTTTGAAACGCGTTTCTCAAGAAGTATACCAACTAGGTTTCTCACACCAATTTTTTCAACTCCAAGGGTCGGCATCAAATTATTTAAGTCTATACAGTTATTTTCTTTAAAAGTTCGAATTCGTTTAAGTTCAACAAAATCATCGCGCATACCTACTCCAATCTTCGCAATCCTATCAGATTCAAGAAGATTTATAAGATCGTCATGAAGACCTATTTTATTGATTCGAAATAAAAAGACTTCTTTAGCTGTACTTAATTGAACCAAGGCAGTTGGATGGTATTGTCCTTTTTTAAAAGTAGGTTTTTTTTCTGTATCAAAACCTATTATTTCTTGAACTCTTAATTTTTTGATCGCCTGAAACATTTCTTTATGGTTATCGATCAAGTGAATTTGGCCTTCAAACTTGATGATGGGAAGTTGTGTGATTGCCTCTTTGGTTATCGATCTCGGAAAGGTCATAGTGATAGATCTAATGTAGTTAATTTTCTAAGTTTAATATTTGCATAGGCAAAAAGGATACTCATAAAAGGGCTTATTATATTGAAAAAGCAAAAGGGTAGATAGGTCAATGTGGCTACACCCAAGACATTGGCATGGTAAGCACCACAGGTATTCCAAGGCACCAGTACGCTAGTAACGGTACCTGAATCTTCCAAGGTACGGCTTAAATTTTCTGGAGCCAATCCCTTCTTTTTATAAGTGTCCGCATACATGCGACCAGGAATTACAATGGCTAAATATTGATCAGATGCCGTTATATTGAAAAAAACACAAGTTCCGACGGTAGAGGCGACTAAAGATCCAATGGAACTGACCAAGGTTAGCAGTGTTTCTGCAATTTTTTTGAGAAAACCTGCCTTTTCCATTACACCACCAAAAACCATAGCGGAGAGAATGAGCCATATGGTACCAAGCATACCCGACATACCTTTTGAGGTCAAAAGTTCAGTGACCATTTTATTACTGGTCTCAATAGACATACTTCCATAAAGTGCTTTCATAATACCTATATACATAGCACGCACATCTGTGCCACCACCTATTTCTGCCACCATATTAGGTTGAAAGATTAAGGCAAAAATAGCCCCTAGTAATGCTCCAGAAAGTAATGCAGGCAATGCATTTACTTTTTTGACAATTAAAAAAATAACTGTTAACGGGACTAAAAAGAGCCAACTATTGATTTCAAATTTTTCATTGATTGCATTAAGGATTAAGTCGGTTTGTGTAGTTTCAAGTCGACCTTCAAATCTTAATCCGATGGTCAGAAAGATAACAAGGGTAATTGTTATAGAAGGAACCGTAGTGTAAAACATGTACTTGATGTGTGTAAAAAGATCACTTCCCGCCATGGCTGGAGCCAAGTTGGTCGTATCTGATAATGGAGACATCTTATCACCAAAATAAGCTCCCGATAATACGGATCCTGCAATCATTCCTTCTTGAATACCCATGGCTTTACCTATACCTATCAAAGCGATACCAACTGTAGCTGCGGTTGTCCAACTGCTGCCCGTCGCCATTGAAACGATGATGCATACAAAACAGGCTGCAAAAAGGAATATATTTGGATTTAATATTTGAAGGCCATAATAAATCATAGCAGGTACGACGCCACTGAGCAACCAGGTACCTGTGAGTGCACCAATCATTAGTAGTATGAGCATTGAGCTCATGGCTGAGCTAATACTTTTAACAATCCCGGAACGTAAATCAAGCCACTTATAACCATTTTTGCTAGCTACAATAGCCGTAACGGCTGCGGAAAGAATCAATATAATTTGGTTAGATCCGTCTAATGCACTGTCTCCAAATATAAAGACATTTATAGAGATAAAAAGAACTAAAAATATAACAGGTATAAAAGCTTGGGTAATGGTTGGATTTCTAGGTTGAGACATATGTCAGATTTGATTAGCTCACAAATTAATGAAAATCCTTAAAATAATAGTCTAAATGGATCATTACTAGTATTATAAAAGCTCTATTGAGTTCTTTTTTAGGTTGAGGATTACTCTTGGTGAGCTGATAATATTTTTCAGGAAGAGTAATTGGTCGATTTTTTGATTTAGGCATGTATGTCCATCATTCTTTAACTTGAATATGTTGATTTTTTTTCAAATAGGATATATTTCGCAAGTGAGATGCAGATACACAATTTTAAACCTTTGGAATACTTATTTATATCTTTTTTATCCTGCTAATTGCTAGACAATACGGAGTTTAGCGAAGGACAGCAACAATGTTTTTTGACCGTGCACATCAAAATCAATATTGGCTTTTTTGCTTGTTCCGTTTTTCTCAACGTCGATGACTTTTCCAAATCCAAATTTGGGATGTTCGACTTTCATACCCTCGGCAAGATCAGAGACATCACTCGGTTTGAAATCGGCAGACGGTTTGTGGGCGAGTATTTTTTTTTCTTTTCCGGGATATTTGTTTAAGTTTTGCTTGATAAAGTTGTGAGCATACTGTGGGTTCGAATTGGCAATGATTGTATCACTTACGAATTTTCTGTTGATATGGATGAGATTGGGATCAATTTCTTGAAGGAAACGACTTGGTTCACAACTTTTTAACCTTCCATACCGGTACCGGTTTAAGGCATAGCTCAGGTGGAGTTTTTTTTCTGCTCTGGTTATGGCAACGTAAAAAAGGCGACGCTCTTCTTCAAGATCAGCCCGATTGTTCAACATCATTTGAGAGGGGAAAAGTTCTTCTTCTAGACCCAAGATATAGACATAAGGGAATTCTAGACCTTTTGCCATATGTATGGTCATTAAAGTTACTGTATCCTCATTATTTTTGTTACGATCTTCATCAGTCAATAGGGCGACATCCTGAAGAAAAGAGGTAAGAGATTTGTCTTCTCGCTCTTGGTCATCTACGAATTCTTTGATAGCATTGAGTAATTCCTGGATATTTTCAAACCGACTTAGTCCTTCTACGGTCTTATCATCATAGAGTTCTTTAAGTAACCCAGAATTTTTTGCGATAATGGAGGCAGCCTCATATCCATCTTTGTTTTTGATGGCTATTTTGAAATTTTTGATTAAATTCACAAATGTTTCAATTTGGTTGGCGGATCGGCCTCCCAATAATTCTTGAGCATGATTGAGAATATCCCAGATATCTGCTCCTTGCTCTTCTGCCGCCACAAATAGCTTCTCAACCGTTCCAGGTCCTATGCCACGTTTGGGTAGGTTAATGATTCTCCTCAATGCGGTTTCATCATTGTGATTGATTATGAAACGGATATAAGCTATCAAATCTTTTATTTCTCTCCTTTGATAGAAAGAGACGCCTCCTACAACCCGGTATTTTATATTCATCTTTCTTAAAGCTTCTTCCATAGCTCTGGACTGGCTATTGGTTCGATATAAAATAGCAAAATGTATATTTAATGCATGATTTTGCATCTTTGTTTCAAAAATAGAGGAAGCAACCAATTTACCTTCTTCATTGTCGGAGGCTGATTTAATGACTTCAATCAATTCACCTGATTCATTTTTAGTCCATACATCCTTTTTGAGTTGGGCTGTATTTTTATCAATCAATGAGTTGGCAGCTTGGACAATATTTTTTGTAGAACGGTAATTTTGTTCGAGCTTGATTAGCTTGAGGTCTGGAAAATCCCTTTCAAAGTTTAAAATGTTTTGAATATCTGCCCCACGAAAGGCATAAATACTTTGAGCGTCATCACCGACCACACATATATTTTGTCTTACAGCACCCAACTTTTTAGCAATCATGTATTGTGAAATATTGGTATCCTGAAATTCATCAATCATTACATAGTGAAAGCGTTGTTGGTATTTATTGAGAACATCAAGATGTTCTTTAAATAAGACATTGGTATTGAACAATAAATCATCAAAATCCATGGCATCGGCTTTGAAACATCTTAGGGCATAAATGCGATAAATACGACCCATTTCAGGCCGACCATTGAGTTCATCATCTGATTTATAAATGGGATTTTCATTGTACTCCTTCCAGCTAATTAATCTGTTTTTAGCACTAGAAATTCTATTGTAAATCAAATTGGCTTTATAGAGTTTATCATCGAGATTTAGACTCTTGACAATGGCTTTGATTAGTGATTTAGAATCTTCTGTGTCATAAATGGCGAAGTTGGTTGTGTAACCTAGGTGTGTAGCTTCTGTTCTTAAAATGCGAGCAAAAACAGCATGAAAAGTACCCATCCAGATATTTCGTGCCTCTAGACCGATCAATTTTTCAATACGATTTCGCATCTCTTTAGATGCTTTATTGGTAAAAGTTAAGGATAAAATATTGAAAGGATCTACATTAAAATGATCTATTAGGTAAGCGATTCGGGTAGTAAGTACCCTTGTTTTACCTGACCCAGCTCCGGCAATAATCATCGTAGGGCCTTTAACATTGATTACCCCTTCATGTTGTGAAGGATTAAGGTCATTTAAGTAGGAATATTCTCCAGGTGACATGATGCAAAACTAAGCTATACAATGTTTTCATCCTTGTTGATTACAATAAAAGATCACCATTTAAATATTCGAAAAGAAGAGATCGATTTCTATAAGATGAGGTTTAAATTTTTCAAAAGGTTAATGGCTTGGTTAGATAATTTACTCAGTGAAATGAATAAATTTGCATAATGAGTGAACCAGAGATTTATTTTCATGTCGGATTGGGGAAAGTTGCTTCAACTTATCTGCAAAATAAGGTATTTAATAATCTTGAGGGGATTTATTATATTCCAAAAAATAAGTACCGAAAGAGTATAGATATTATCAAAAAAAATGGTCCTAAAAAGTACTTAGTGACTTGTGAAATGGACAGACAGTTTAATGATGAAGTAGCACGATTTACATCACATTTTTCTAATGTTAAAATAATTATTTTATTTAGAGAACATGGGGAATGGATTGCTTCTCAGTATCGTAGATATGTTAAGAATGGTGGGTACCATGGCTTTGAAAAATTCTTTAGCTTAGATTCTCATCAGGAGGGTTTGTGGGACAAAAAGCATTTGAATTTTTATTCAAAACTAGAAATTATTGAAAAATACACCCAACAAAAACCATTAGTATTGTTTCATAATGAACTAAAAAAGGATCCTTGGGCATTTTTTGATAAAATTTCACAATTTACGGACACAGGTTATAATAAGGAAAAGATCTCCTTGGGTAAGGTGCATCCCTCTTATACAGAAAAGCAATTATTGGTGCTCAGATATTTTTGTCAAAATTACGTCGGATATATTCCTCGAGGAAGGAGAAATAGAGTATTGAATTGGTTACTATTTAGACCTTGGTGGGTATTTTTTCATTTGGTCATGTATGCCGCCGTACTTTTCCCCAAGGCTTTGGTACCTAAAGGCCCACTAATAACATCTGGCTATCTCAATCAAGTCAATGATTTATTTATTGATGATTGGGAAAAAATCAATGATTATGCTCAGAAAAATAATCCTTAATTCTAGGCAAATACGGTTCTATTTTTTATTTCCCATATAGCCTCAATGTCAGTAATTAGTTGTTTCAAAACGTGGGGTTTAATAGATTGCTTTGGATCATCTCCAATGCCTCTCTGTGGATCTAAATGACTCTCAATAATCACACCATCAGCTCCATATGCAATAGCTGCCAATGCTGCCGAAGGCACATACTTGGCCCTACCTACAGAGTGACAAGGATCTACGATCACAGGTGCCCAAGTTTTTTCCTTAAGCAAGGGTGTGATTGATTCATCTGGATAATTTCGATAACCATCCATGGTTGGATTGGTTCCCCTTGGGCAAAGCATAATATCTGGATTTCCAGCAGCTGCAATGTATTCTGCTGCTGCAATGAATTCGTTGACAGGACCCATACCCATAGATCTTTTCAATAATACCGCAATTTTCTTGCTTTGAGTCATCTGACCAATACTGTTAAGTAATGAATAATTCAAAGCATTTCTCGCCCCAACTTGTAAAATGTCAACTCCAGCCTCTACGGCGATCCTTAATTGATGTTCATTCATAACTTCAGTATCAACAGGTAGACCTGTTTGAGATCGAGCTTCCATAAGTATTTTTACTGATTTATCATCTCCCTGAAAAGAATAGGGCATAGTTCGAGGCTTCCAAACACCACCACGTATGGCCTTTGCACCTGCTTCTTTTGCCGCATGAGCAGATTCAATAAATAAATTTGGATTTTTAGGATCAATGGTACAATGTCCTGCAATGACAAAAGGGCCTTCACCAACTACATGATTTCCAAGAACTATTTTGTGTTGTGCCAGTTCAGAACTGCTATCCATTAATTTAAATGGAGAATCTACGGCATCAAAACGATCTATAAAATCAAGTCCTAATATTCTATTTACCATTACAGTTTTCCTTTCTTCACCTAAGACGGCGTAAACGCTTCTATGATGGCCTACAATTGCTTGCAGTTTACAATCATATTCCTCTACGATTGCGGTGACAGTTGAAAGTTGTTCAATAGTTAATTTGGGTTCTTTTGGAATGATCATATCATCTACATAAAAAATGCAAACCTAATATGATCTATTGATTTAGATTCTTTTTTTTTATTTTTTATTTGTTTCTTGAATGAAATTTTTTGATTAAACAAAATTTTGTGTTTGATGTTGTCACACAATAAAAAATCATTTTTTTTAACACTAAAAAACCACAATGAAGTTAAATTTGAATTATGGAAATGGAAGTAGCCTTAGGATTTAAGTCAGATGAAGAGTTTTTTACAATAAATAATACTCATAATCGTGTTGAGATTGATATGTATGGGCCAGGAAAAAAACAAGCACAATCTCCTATGGAATTGTTATTGTCCGGTATCATTTCGTGTGCTGCGGTTGATATCGTCTCAATGATTAAAAAGAGGCGTAAGGTACTAAATGATTTGTCTGGGAAAGCAAGTGGTCAACGTAGGAAGCTGGCTCCAAGATCCTTCACTGAGATACACATTCATTATGAAATTAATTCACCTGACCTTACGGATCAAGAGGCCGAAAAAATAATATCATTGGCTGTAGACAAATATTGTTCCGTCGCCTCATCGATAAGCAAGGATATTCATTTATCACATGGGTTTGAAATCAAGCGATAGACCTTATCTAGAATTCGATTGCTTGTCTCAAGTCTTCGATCAAATCATCAACATCTTCAATGCCCACGCTCAATCGAATGAGTGAGTCGGTCAGTCCAGATTTCAATCTTTCTTCTTTTGGGATAGAGGCATGAGTCATGCTGGCAGGATGCCCAATCAGGGATTCCACGCCACCTAAAGATTCTGCAAGGCTGAATAATTTGAGCTTTCCCATTAATTTGAAAGCAAAATTAATGTGATCTTTTTTAAGGGTAAATGAGATCATTCCTCCAAATTGAAGCATCTGTTTCGTGGCAAGTTGATGATTGGGATGCTCTTTAAATCCAGGCCAAAATACTTGGTTAACTGAGGGATGATCTTTTAGAAAAAGGGCTATTTTTTTTCCATTTTCACAATGTCTATCCATTCTTATATGTAAAGTTTTGATCCCTCTCAGGACCAAGAAGCAATCATTTGGGCTTGGAATAGCACCGACTGAATTTTGAATATATCCAATTTTATCATCTAAGGCGTCATCATCGGTGATGACCGCACCCATAACCACATCGGAATGGCCAGAGATATATTTAGTTACTGAGTGGACAACAATATCGGCACCTAAATTAATAGGATTTTGTAAATAAGGCGTGGCAAAAGTGTTGTCTACACAAACCCAGCTATGGTAGGTCTTAGCGATGCTTACCATAGCGGTGATGTCAACAATACGCATCATTGGATTCGTTGGAGATTCGATCCAAATCATTTTGGTCTTTTGATTAAAGGCTTGCTTTACTGCTTTTAAGTCTTGCAGATCAACGAATTTAAAAATGATACCATAGTTTTGATATATAGACTTGAAAAGCCGATAGGTTCCTCCATAAAGATCATGCGTACAAATGACTTCATCTCCAGGAGCCAATAATTTAATGACGGCATCTGTGGCACCCATACCTGATGAAAAACAACGTCCAAACTTTGCATTCTCTAAGGCAGCTAAATTTTTTTCTAATATTGCTCTTGTGGGATTCTGAGTACGTGCATATTCGAATCCTTTGTGTTTTCCTGGAGCCTCTTGAACGTAAGTAGAGGTTTGGAAAATGGGTGTCATAATGGCACCTGTTGTAGGATCTGGGACAATGCCCGCGTGCAAGACTTTGGTTCCAAATTTCATTTTTTATTTTTCTGTTATATTATTACAATGATAATACAACGATTAATGAATCAATTATTTATTGACATTTTAGCCAATAAATAATTGATATTTGATTCAATAATGATCAAATTCCTACTTTTAGTATCTAAAAATCCTTGAGTGACCATTTGGTCCAAGTAAGTGATGAAAGCATCGTAATAACCAGAAACATTCAAAATTCCGCATGGCTTTTGATGATAATCTAATTGCAGCAAAGTGATTATTTCTGTTATTTCTTCGAGTGTCCCAATGCCTCCAGGCAAGGCTATGAATGCATCCGATAATTGAGCCATCAAAGCTTTTCTTTCATGCATGGTCTTTACAATGTGCAGTTGTGTTAAGCCTTGGTGAGCAATCTCTAATGCATGTAGTTTTTCGGTTATGACCCCTGTTACTTGACCATTTAATGAAAGTACTTCATCCGCAATGACTCCCATTAGGCCTATGGATCCCCCACCATAAACGAGGTCAAATTTTTGGGTGACTAGTTTACGTCCAACTTCTTTAGCGGAGGCTTGAAAAATGGGATTAAAACCCATAGATGAACCACAAAAAACAGCAATCTGCTTATTCATTGATTAGTCTGTAGATCAGCACAGCCGTACGCTGGGTAAGTATCTCAAAGGTTAATAAGTTAATGGTTTCCTTGGGAGTGTGTGCCCAAGTACCCATAGCACCCAACCCATCTATACAGGCCACATATTGTGCAACAAAAGAGACATCTGCAGCGCCACGCTTAGAAGGATCCCAGGCTTCTACGGGTCCATGACCCATAGCTACACTGACATCGCTGAATTTTTTTAGAAGGTCTTTATTTTTTTGAGTAGGAGGCATGGCAGGATAGCTATCAAAGAATGTTATTTCTGCTGAAGTTTCCGGTAGATTATTTGATACAATTTCTATCATTTTTTCACGTGTTTGTTCTTTTTGTTTCTCTGAAATGAATCTAAGGTCTCCGTCAATGATCACCGATTGTGCCACTACATTAGTTTTTCCAAAGGCATTTCCAGTATTGCTAGGTTCATCATAATTAACTTCAGTCCCTCCAAGAATGATCCCGGGGTTAAATGTTAGATAAGTTTCACCTTTTAAGGTTTCATAGAAATCATTTAATATTCTACCTGATTCAAAAACGGCACCCGCACCGACACCCTTCATAAATATACCAGCGGAATGGGTTCTTTTTCCTTTAATTTCAATTTTCCAACCTGAAGAACCTCTTCGTGCCAGGGTAACATTATTAAACCCTGTTGAGTTTTCAAATCCCAGCGCGATGTCACTTCGTTTGCCTGCTTCGATCAAATCTTTTCTACTTATAGAAATGGGTTTACCTGTCAATTCTTCATCTCCGGTAAGGGCAACAATAATTTGAGCATCTGTCAATTCCCCTGCATCATGAAGTGCTTTCAAGGCGTAAAGTAGGATAACATTACCTCCTTTCATGTCGTTGGTACCTGGACCTTTAGCCATACTATCGGATAGACGTTCCATTTTTTGAAAAGGGCTATTTTTAGGAAATACGGTATCTAAATGACCAATTAATAATATTCTTTTTCCTTTGCTTCCTTTGGTTTCAGCAAACAAATGCCCTGCGCGATTTAGATTGGACATATCAATCCACTTGGTATCCATCTCTATTTGATCAAATTGATCTTTAAAAAGCATTCCGACTTCTTTGACTCCTTCAAGATTCATAGTTCCACTATTGATATTTACAGCTTTTTCAAGCAGCTGGATGGCCATATCATTATTTTTTTGAACAATTGAAATTATTTCTTTTTCTTTTTTTGACAGCTCTTGCGCTGGGGTTTCTAAAAATTGAAATATTAGAAAGCAAATGATAGTGATTCGAAGCATACTTATTTAATTTTAGCTAGAAGATTAGTTGTTAGGTGTAAGTGTTCTAGGAATGGTCATTAGTTCTGTTTGTCTACCGTCAATGTAATGCACACTATCTCCGTTAAAATAGGCATCTTCTTCCAGCATAATCCTTATTTCTTTGTTCCATTCTTTTATGAAGGTGGCATTGTTGAGTTCTATTGAGTAGGCTGTGTGTGGATAAAGCGGATAATCTCCTGCAATAGGTACTCCATCTTGCTGATCCCACATCCCTATTGTGGGGCCTGCGGCATGCCCATGATAACCTATGGGATGAGTGTAAATAGTAGGTTTCAATCCCATATCTATAGCTTGAGTGAGGGATTGATGTAAAATTTCATTTCCAGTTTTTCCAGTTTTAAAGTTATTTAAAAAAATATCTTGGACCTTATTTCCTTGAGAAAATGCGTTGATCAAGAATTCAGGAGGCTTTGTTTCCCCTGATTTAAGGACGTAGGCATGTTGCTGCGTATCTGTATTAAGTCTTAAATAAGTAATTCCAAAATCAACATGGAGCAAATCGCCCGGCAAAATGATTTCATCTTCAGGTCGAACAGAAAAAGATCTTAGGTGCTCGAATGAGTCCTCATCTTTTCTTTGAATAGAGACCGAGGGATGAAACCAAGTGGTAAAACCCGCGGATCTTATTTTGTCCCGGTACCACCAAACTAAATCATCTGTAGTAGTGATGCCTGGTTGAATTACTTTTTCCGAAAAACCTTCTGCAATAATTTGATGAGCCATCCTCACTATGCTAGGATATACAATCATTTCACTTTCCGTTCTTGTTTCAAGCCACCCAATGCCTAATGATTCAGCACTGGTCAATCTTTTAATAAATTTGTCTTCCAAGTTAGAGATTAGCATTTCATAATGGGAGGCACTTAAACCATCTACATGACCAAAGGTGACCGACTTATTGATCCCAATTTTTTTTGGATTTTTTTCTTTGATTAAAGCAGCCAGAGCCTTCCACTGGTTAGGCTGAGTTTCCTTGTCCCAAACTTTTTGAAAGAGGTCTCCAACGGCATACCTGGACATGGCCATAGTTTCTAATGGCTTTTTGTCGCCAGGGTTATAGATAACTAAAATGGTTGTGCGCCTGGCAGATTGCCATGTAGACGGAAGCATAGTTCTCAAGATGGGATCTTCATTGTATTCACGTGCGATGATCAACCACATATCAATGTTCGTTCTTTCCATTAAACCCGGTAGTACTGTGGTCATACGTTCTTGAAGCCAGCGATCCACAATTACTCCTCTTTCTTTCATATTCAGTGTTTTGGGCAAGTAACTGTTTTGGGCTTGTGATGAGAAAAAAAGTACGATAATCAGGTTAAAAAATAATGCTCTCATATTTTTAGACAAGTTTAAGACTTTGTTAAGATGGCTTATTTAATTTTATGACAAACAAATAATAATTCTAAAATAGAATTTGAGCTAAGATAAGGAATGAGCCTGATTTTTTTATTTTTTGAGCCATCTTTTCAAAAGCCAAAATATTTAATAGATTATTTTAATATTGCATCTTTTTTGGATTTTGTCTTTAGAAATAAATATAGCCCAGTGTTCTTCAAAATTTGACCATATAAGTTCACTAATATGTTTTGGGTGATCAACTTCATGAATATATTTATTTTATGTTTGGGTAGAGATATTGGGGATTTTTTTTAACAAGAACATTAAAATAAGAGTTATTTGAAGAAGTAGATTTGATGTTGCTTTTTAGATAAATTAATTGGCTAATTTTACAGTTTTTGAATTAGATAAAATATGAAATATTACAACAATATCGTGGATACCATTGGTAATACGCCACTGGTAAAGTTAAATCACCTGTCAAAAGGCATTAAAGGTACGATCCTTGTAAAAGTTGAGTATTTTAATCCAGGAAATTCAATAAAGGACAGGATTGCCATAAAAATGATTGAAAATGCTGAACAAGAGGGTCTTTTGAGGCCAGGAGGCACTATTATTGAAGGAACTTCAGGTAATACGGGTATGGGTTTGGCGCTTGTGGCCCAATCAAAAGGATATAAATGTATTTTTACTTTAGCAGATAAGCAATCACAAGAAAAAATAGATGTTTTGAGAGCCGTGGGAGCAGAGGTTATTGTTTGTCCCACCAATGTTGAGCCTTCAGATCCCCGCTCTTACTATTCGATTGCTAAAAAATTAAATAAAGAGATTCCGAATTCGTTCTATCCAAATCAATATGATAACCCTGGAAACTGGATGGCTCATTATCAAACTACTGCTCCAGAAATTTGGTTGGATACTAAGGGTAAGGTTACGGTCTATGCTGCAGGTATGGGTACCGGTGGTACTATTAGTGGAACCTCAAAGTATTTGAAAGAACAAAATCCATCTATAATCACCTTAGGTATCGATTCATATGGATCTGTATTTAAAAAATTTAAAGAAACAGGAACGTTTGATGAAAGTGAGGTTTACCCATATTTAACTGAGGGTATAGGTGAAGACATCTTACCTGAGAATGTTGATTTTAGTAGTGTTGATCACATCGTTAAAGTCACCGATAAAGATGCAGCCATTATGACTAGAAGATTAGCAAGGGAAGAAGGATTGTTTGTGGGTTGGTCGTGTGGTTCTGCAGTATTCGGAGCTATTGAATGGGCGAAAAGTAATCTCAAAAAAAGTGATGTCATGGTAATCATTTTACCTGATCATGGTACACGGTATTTAGGTAAAATATACAATGATAATTGGATGAAAGATCATGGATTCATTGAGTCCGGAAAGTTTGCCTCCGCCAAGGATATTATAAATAATAGGGAATATCCAGCAGTGCTATCTACGATTGAAAAAAATATCACCATTGGAGAAGCAATTGTATTGATGAATGAGAAAGGAATAGATCAAATTCCGGTGACCGAAAATGGTAGCTTTGTAGGTAGCTTGAGTGACTCAAAAGTCCTGAAACAATTGATTGAAAATCCAGAAATTAAGAGCAAAGCAGTAGCAGAAGTGATGGATCCCTCTTTTCAGTTTGTATCTATGAATAATACCTTGGATGTGTTATCATCATTAATCACAAAAGAAAATAAGGCATTACTGATCAGAGATGAATTACAAAAGGTTCATATCATTACTCAAAGTGATTTGTTAATGGCCATGAGCCATTAAGCTTCTAAAAGTGCTTAAATAAAGTAATTATGTTCAGGATTTTTTCATTTATTTTTTTATTTATGTCTCTGCCTTTTTTGTCTGCTTCACAATTGAGAATAAATGAATTTATGGCTTCTAACTTGAGTGGAATAGAAGATCCTGAGTTAGGCCAAACCAGTGATTGGATTGAGCTTTACAATTCGGGTACAACCCCCCTTAATTTGTCTGGTTATTATCTCACAGATAATTTAAACCAACCGGATAAATGGCTATTACCGGTGGGAACTATGATTGAAGCAGAGGGCTATTTGTTATTTTGGGCAGATGGAGAAGCCGTGGCTGATCACACCAATTTCAAACTTTCTGCGGGTGGCGAATCGATAGGGATCTACACACCGGAACTAATTGTAATTGATTCTATTACCTACCCGAAACAGAGATCAGATATTTCCTATGGTAGGCATTACGAAGAATGGGTATTCTTTGAAAGTCCGACTCCTGGAGCCCAAAATGAAACGATCTTTTATTCAGATTATGTGATGAGCGTACCCTCTTTTTCAAAGCTAGGAGGTCTTATGCGGGGCCCCCAAATGATCGAACTAAGTACGGATTTTGGAGGTGATATTCGGTATACTCTGGATGGTTCATGGCCTGGTGAGAGTTCATTCCTTTATGAATCTCCGATTATTTTTCAAGAAAATACAATTATTAGGGCGGCTATTTTTAAGTCTAATCAGCTTCCAGGGCCTGTACAAACACATTCTTATTTCGTAGATCCTGAATTTTATAAAAATGAGTTGCCCATCATCTCAATAACAGGAGATCCAGATGACTTTTGGGATGAAGAAAAGGGAATTTATGTACAAGACTTTAAGCCTGAATGGGAAATCCCTATCAATATTGAGTTTTTTGAAAATTTTGGAGAAGATCGTGCTTCTTTTAATGAATTGGCTGGAACTAAAATTAACGGATTGATGTCCTGGCAGCTGCCTCAAAGAATGTTGGGTATTTATTTTAAAAAGAAATATGGTAACAACAGTTTAGATTATCAACTCTTTGCTGACCGTTCACGTGATGTATTTGAAAATTTTGCATTACGAGCGAGTGGGAGTGACTGGACCCAAGCATTTTTACGTGATCCTTTGAGCGCTCGCATATCTGAGGGCAATATGAAGCTTGCAAATAGTGGTTATCGTCCTGTTATCCTTACCATTAATGGAGAATATATGGGTATTCATAACATTAGATCTAAAATTAATAGTTCATTCATTTCACAAAAAATTGATCTTTCGAATGATGAGTTTGATATGGTTGAGCATGGAGACTATGCTGAAGTGGGTGATTTAAATGCTTATAATCATTTGCTCGAGATTTTGAGTGAAGACCTTTCTGATGAATCTAATTTTGATAAAGTCGAAGACCTTATCAATATTGAAAACTATACCGATTATGTCATTATGCAAATGTTCTTGGTAAACATATCTTTTAATCATAATGTGATGGCATGGAAACCTAAATTAAATGGGAAGTGGGAGTGGATTATGGCAGATTTTGATCGTGGTTTTCTAAATCAACATTATCGTATTGAATGGTTTATTGGAGAAAATAATCTACTCATAGACCGCATGCTTACAAATGATGGATTTAAAGCTTTTTTTTTTAAAAGGTTTGCGGATCATTTGTATACCACATTCAATCCTAATAGGGTGGATAAAATTGTGGCTGATTACAAGATGGCCATAGATGCAGAAATGCCCAGACATATCGAAAGGTGGAAGAATACGCGTTCTGATTATTATGGGGAAGCCTTGTCTTCCTATGAGACATGGGTCAAAGAGGTTGAGGATTTGAACAAATTTGTAATTGAGAGAAGAGAAAACGTTTGGGAAGATTTTGAGAATTATGGATTTAATGCCCGTATTGAATTAGGTATTGGAGTGTATCCAGAAGATGCCGGACAAGTCACTCTAAACGGTATGCCTGTAGAAACTAATGAAGCCCTATCTAGATATCTCGAAAATGTTGTTTTTAATTTAGAGGCCACTCCTCAATTGGGGTTTGATTTTTTGGGATGGTCTAATACTCCGGGAGGAGCTATCATTGATTCCAATCCTAATATTGAGGTCATTGCTGAAGAAAGCATCAATTATTATGCAGTGTTTGAGACCAATGATATTTGTTTGGTTCCTTCATTAATAGAGGATATCCAAGTACTCAATAAAGAATGTAGTCCTTACTATATGAATAGGGACGTATGGGTGAAGGAGGATGCGGTCTTAGTAATTGAACCAGGTGTTGAGATACTCATCGCAGAAGGGACTAATCTCATCGTCAATGGAGCTATCATTGCCGAAGGTAATTTGGAGCAAGAGATTATCTTTAGGGGTTTAGAATATCAAGAGGCTTGGGGGGCCATTAATTTACTGAATACCTCGGACACCTCTATTTTTAATTTTGTGACAATTAAAGATGCTTCTGTAGGAGTGATCCCCACCCGAGATAAGGGCGCCTTGTCTTTGTTCAAAGCCAACGTTAAGCTGAATTACTTAAATATTACCGAGGTTCATAACAACCCTATTTTCGCGCAGTATTCATGGGTCTCGATGCACAATAGTATTTTACAATCTGAAATTACTGGTGATTTAATTAATGTTAAGTACGGAAATGCTTTTATTCAAAATACGACATTTGTAGGAAATCGAAAACCTGATACGGATGGCATTGACTTCGATGAAATTTATGATGGAGTGATTAAGAATTGTGAGTTTTATGATTTTATGGGATTCAATAGTGACGGGATTGATATTGGAGAAGGCTGTGAAAACATAGAAATTGACAGCGTAATTATTTATAACATTACTGATAAAGGTATTTCTGTTGGTCAAACGTCTAGTGTGAACATAAATAATGCACTGATCTTTAATACGGGAATAGGAGTTGCGGTCAAGGATTCTAGTTGGGCGAGTGTTAAAAACAGTACCTTTTATAACAATCGTCAGGGTGTCGCGAGTTATGAGAAAAATCCAGGTATGGGAGGAGGAAATATAGTGGTCAATAAGAGCATTATTTCAAATGCAGCAAATACGCCTTTTTGGGTAGATGAATTTTCTACTTTAGTCATCAATAATAGTATTTCAGATACCGATGTAATTCCAGGGACTGATAATACCCTGACCAATCCCCAATTTAAAGCACCTGGAGATAATGATTTTAATTTAATGCCGAACTCCCCTGCGCTGCTATATAACCCTACGAATGATCGAATTGGGGCACCGGATTATTTGGTTGATGCTCCAAAGAATATTCTAATGGTACAAATCTATAACGATACTACAGGCACTGGCACACCAGAATTTATTGCTTTGTTTAATCCAAATCTCTTCCCAGTTGACTTGAATGGCTATCAATTTACAGATGGCATAACACATAAGATAGAAGGGGCACCTTTAATTCAGTCTCAAGATACCATGTGGATTTCGGCCCTTGAATCAGCATTATATTGGCCGAGTACAACTAATGTCCAAGCTTGGTCTTCAGGTAAGCTGGCAGATGAGGGGGAAAAAATCATTTTAGAAAACAGCTATGGTATCGTGATAGATCATGTGGATTTAAGGTCTGATAATGGGTGGCCTACCTTTGAAAATGATCAGATATTATCTCTCAAAGACGCATCAATGGATAATCATATTGGATCTTATTGGCATTATATAGAAAATAAAAAGGAGGTGATCGCTGGAGTTTCTACTATCGGAGTTTCTAAAATCTATCCAAATCCCGCCCGTGATTGGGTGGACATTCAGTTAGCGTCATCTGAATCCGTTGAGATCGTTATTTTTTCATTAGATGGATCAATAATAGATAGCAAATTTATTCAGAGGGCTGATAATCCTGAGATACGTATTCCGTTAGTCGGATATCCAGAAGGACTCATTATATTCCAAATTGGGAATAAATACTATCGGGTCATTCATCGCTAACTTTGCGGTTTTACCTTCTCATTCATCAGTTAAACTTGTATCTAATGAGAATCATGTTTACATTTGATCCAGATAAATTTCTAACTCTTTGCTTGTAGAAGAGGCCATCTTACTGAATGGCCTCTTTCTTTTTAAAATGAATGAAACGGGACCTATTGGTGTTTTTGACTCGGGATATGGAGGTTTGACTGTTCTCAAAGGGCTGGTCAAATACCTTCCCGAACACGATTTTCTGTATCTCGGGGATAATGCACGGGCCCCTTATGGACCTCGATCTTTTGAATGTATCTATGAGTTCACTCTCCAAGGAGTAAAACACCTATTTGGTCAAGGCTGTTCTCTAGTTGTTTTGGCTTGCAATACCGCCTCATCGGAGGCTTTAAGAACTATCCAGCAGAAAGACCTTCCTTATTTGGGGGCATATAAGAGGGTATTGGGTGTGCTTAGGCCAACTACAGAAAGTGTTTTAGATTATACTCAAACGAAAGAAATTGGTATTTTAGGCACCTATGGAACGATTCGATCCAAGTCTTACCTTATTGAAATAAAAAAATTCTTTCCTCAAATTGAAGTACATCAACAGGCCTGTCCCATGTGGGTACCCTTGGTTGAAAATGTAGAATTATCAGGTTCTGGTGTAGTTTACTTTGTTGACAAATATCTTAAATCTTTGCTACAAAAAGGGCCAAATATAGATGCGATTTTTCTTGCATGTACTCATTATCCATTATTGTATAATCTAATTCGAGGTAGGGTGCCAAAACATATAAATGTCTATAGTCAAGCTGAGATGGTAGGTCCGAAATTAGCAACTTATCTATCTAGGCATCCTGAAATAGATATGAAATGTCTTAAAAACAGTAAAGTGAGTTTTATGACGACAGATGATTCTGAAAATTTTGAGTGTCAAGCGCAATTATTTTATGGTCAAACTCTTCAGGCACAACAAGTAAATTTAGACGTCCAGTGAACATGGATAAAATAAAGTATAGGAATTTTTTTAAAAAAAAAAATGGAGATTGACCTATTCATAATAATAGCCTGATTTTGTATCAAATTTGACCTTCATAATGCTATCTTTGTATTAAATTTAAGGGGTCTCAAGTGCATACTTTTTTATTTTATTTACCTTTTTTGCTCTTTTTTGTTTTGGCAGCGGTTTACGGTGAAAGAAAGATTTCGGCCTTTATTCAAAGTCGATTTGGTCCAATGGATGTAGGTCCGAAAGGAATATTTCAAACTTTAGCAGATCTACTTAAAATGATTCAAAAGGAAGATATTATCCCTAAATCAGCTGATAAGCCAATTTTTTTATTAGGACCGATTCTTGTTTTTACAGCTATTTTTGCTGGTTTTTCGACGTTACCTTTAAATGCAAACTTAGCTGGTGCAGCAGTAGAATCAGGAGTTTTGTTACTCATGGCAGTCGTCTCATTGGATGTTTTGGGTATTTTAATGGCAGGTTGGGGTTCCAACAATAAATTTTCCTTATATGGGGCAATTCGTGCGATCGCTCAAATCGTTTCATTTGAAATTCCCTTGGGGTTGAGTGTACTCTGTGTCGTAATGATTTGTCAGTCGATGGACCTACAAGAAATCACGAGAGAGCAGGGGCTATATGCGACGGATCCCATATTCCTTTTCGGTTTAAAGGTAATGAATGTTGAAGTGACCCAAATGGGAGGACTACTTTCATGGAACATAGTTAAAAATCCATTTTTATTATTTAGTTTTTTAATATTCTTTATTGCCGGATTGGCAGAGGCCAATCGGGCACCCTTTGATTTACCTGAGTCTGAATCAGAATTGGTAGGGGGATATCATACAGAATATAGTGGATTCCGATGGGGAATATTTATGCTAGCAGAATATGGGGCCATGCTTTTAATTTCCTTTTTAGCTGTAATTTTATTTTTTGGTGGTTGGAATACACCCTTCATTAATATAGGGTCGTTTCAATTGGCAAATTGGACTATGGGAAGATATTGGGAAGTTTTTTGGTTGCTCTCCAAAACCTTGATTTTAGTATTTGTCCAAATGTGGATTCGGTGGACCTATCCTAGGTTGAGGGTCGATCAATTAATGACACTTTCGTGGAAATATTTAACTCCTTTTGGTTTACTATTGGTATTTTTATGCGGACTTTGGAAACTTACGATGCTTTGATAAAGTATTTCTCAAATATTATTCATTCTGTACAAACGCTTAGTATTGGTCTTAAGCTTACATTAAAGCATTTATGGGAGGCAAGGACAGCAAGAGATCCCTTGGGGATTGCAGATGAAGATTATTTTATAAAGGATAAAGGTATTGCTACTTTACAATATCCAAAAGAATCACTGCCAATTCCTAACCATGGACGCTACAAATTACATAATGAGATAGAGGATTGTATTGTATGTGATTTGTGTGCCAAAGTATGTCCAGTCAATTGTATTGAAATTGAGCCTATTCGGGCGACAGATATCATTGGTAAAACCTCTGATGGGACCAATAAAAGAATCCACGCAGCCAAATTTGATATAGATATGTCAAAGTGCTGTTTTTGTGGATTATGCACCACAGTTTGCCCAACTGAATGCTTAACTATGACCAAGTCATATGATTTCAGCACTTTTGATTGTGCAGATCATGTATACGAATTTGCTGAAATGACACCTCTTCAGATATTGGAAGCCAAACAAGCGTTTGAAGAAAAGCAAAGAACAAAATCCACTTCTTTAGTAAAGTCTATGAAACCTAGTGGAGATAAAGTGGTTTTCAAACCTAAAATGTTTAAACCTAAATTACCTAAGAAAAAGGATGACTGAGGGATGGATGTATTTCTTTGGCTTGCTGATTTTTGTATCAGGTTTGACTTTAATTTTCACAAAAAATCTTATATATGCCGTTTTTTTGTTGGCCTCATGTTTGCTGAGTATTTCAGGTTTTTATGCCATTTATAATGCAAGTTTTCTAGCAGTCATTCAAATATTGATTTATGCTGGAGGTAATTTAATATTACTTGCTTTTGGTATTATGCTCACTAATAGATCCCCTGAGGGCAAAGTTATCGTTGGGCATCATTTACTCTTTTTTGGGGTATCTATAATCTTGAGTATGGCCCTAGTCGTTTATGCATTATTGGATAGTCCTACTATTCTAGCTCAAGAGTTTTACCAAACTACAGGTCAAGTAAGGGAGATCGGTAAACGTTTTTTGACTCAGTATATTTTGGCATTTGAGCTTGTTGCTTTTCTACTGTTGGTGGTACTGGTAGGGGCTTCATATTTAGGTAAAAAATCGCAGCATGCTTGATCCTATTACTTTCGGGTTGATGATAGGGGCTTTTTTGTTTTGCACGGGATTATTGATTGTCATAATAAAGAAGAATGCTATTTTTGTTATGATAGGTATTGAACTTATGCTGAATGGAGCCAATGTGAATCTCGTTGTATTTTCGGCATCTGATCCTAATATTCAGGGAGAATTGATGGGAATTTTTGTGGTTGTTTTGGCAGCTGCAGAATCCGTAGTTGCTTTGGCCATTATGCTTAACATATATAGGCATTTCCAAACTTTAGATCTCAATTCATTAAATAAACTCAAGCATTGATCATGGAGGATTACCTATTGGCTTTTATATTGTTTTTGCCTTTAATTGGTGGCCTAATAGCCTATAATATTCCTTTAAAATCTGGAATTATTGCTAGTAGTTTTTTATCAATAACTACTATTTTAGCCTTTTACTATCTCAGTTTCATTCAAGAGACGCTTTGGGTTTTTCAGTTTGAATGGTTTCCGGGATTTGTAATGGGTTTTGCCGTTGATAGACCGTCTGCGATGCTTATTTTGTTGGTAAGCTTAATTTCTTTTTTAGTACATATCTTTTCAATATTTTATCTGTTAGGTGATAGGCATAAGGATCGTTATTATTTAAAATTGGGGTTTTTTACCTTTTCTATGTTGGGTCTTCTGATGTCGGATCATTTAATATTACTTTTTATCTTTTGGGAATTGGTTGGCTTTTCATCTTATCTTTTGATTATTTTTTGGTTCGAAGATATCAAAAATGCGAAGGCTGGAAGGATTGCTTTTATGACCAATAGGATCACAGATTTAATATTATTCATGGGTTTATTGATGCTTTTGGGATCTAGAAATGATGGTTTTATCTCCAATCTTGGTCCGCTATCCGCGGATGCCAGCGGTAAAACGATAGGGATTTGTATATTGATTGGCATCATAGGTAAATCGGCACAGTTCCCATTTTTCACTTGGCTACCTCGTGCGATGGCAGGTCCCACACCTGTATCGGCCTTGATCCATGCGGCCACCATGGTAGCGGCAGGAGTATATCTGTTGTTTCGCCTATTTGCCATATTTGATCCTTATTTATTGAACTGGATTGCTTCTTTAGGAATCATTACGGCCTTTTTAGCAGCATTAATTGCCGCGTATCAAACGGATATTAAATGGGTATTGGCTTACTCTACTATCTCCCAGTTAGGTTATATGGTTATGGGCATTGGAGTAGGTGCTTATCATATGGCTTTGTTTCACCTTTGGACTCATGCTTTTTTTAAGGCGGGTCTTTTTTTATGTGCTGGATCTGTAATACGTTATTTAAGCATCCAAGATCCTGTAGCTGTTGTTCAAGATATGCGTACGATGGGTGGACTGAAAAGCTATTTACCGATCACATTTTGTTCTTATTTTATTTGTATGATGGCCTTGGTGGGATTGCCTTTTTTTTCAGGGTTTATCTCGAAGGAAGGCATTTTAGTAGGTGCATTTTCTTGGGCGAATCAAAGTCAAAATGGGCTGGCTTTCTCTCTTCCCATCATAGCTTTAGGCATATCTTTTTTAACAGCTTATTACATGGGGAAACAGTTATTATTGGTCTTTTTTGGTTCTTACCGAGGAGAAAAATATCTCAAAAGGCCTCAAAAATCATGGACTGAAAGGGCACCTATATTAGTTTTAGCAATTCTTTCACTTGGTGTTTTTTATCGTATTCATTTTTTGGGAGGGGATTTGAGTTTTCTAGAATATTGGTTGGGGATCCAGCCCCAGGTAGAAGGAGCTGGGATGACCCCAATGATTGCATCTTCGATCCTATTGGTATTATTAGGTTTGGGTTTTAGCTATTGGAATTATGGTAGGCAAGGCATGCACAAAATGAAATCATTTAATTCCTCAAGGTTATCTGTTTTTGTTCAAAACGGATTTTATTTGGATAAGTTCTACATGGGGATTCTGGTGCCTTCTTTCGATTGGCTGGCATTCAAGACTTCCAAGATAGACACGGTTTTAATCAATCCTTTTGTTAATAAAATGTCGGTTTCTATTGTGGTATTGAGTAAAATAACGGATTTATTTGACAAACTCATAGTCGATGGGTTGATTTCCTTAATGAAAAGAATAATGCAAATACTAGGGTTAATGTTTACAAAATTTCATACCGAGCGAATTCAAATGCATTTTGTATCTGCAATCATTGGATTAGTAATAATACTGGTTTGGTTAAAATTTGCTTTATAAAATGAGTAGCTATATACTTTCTTTGATAATTTGGATGCCCCTTTTGGGTGCTTTTACACTGTTTTTTTTTAGTGAGTTTCAGACTACTGGTATCAAAATAGTGGCTTTGGCATCTTCTTTGATTCAGTTTTTGCTATCGATTTGGTTAGTATTGGGATTTGATCCTAACTATGGAGATCATCTTTTAACCTCATTTCAATTTGTTGAAAAGTTTTCATGGATTTCAATGAGTCTTGGCTCATTTGGGCGCTTCAATATTGATTATCACTTAGGAGTTGATGGTTTGAGTCTTTGGTTAGTAGTGCTTTCGGCTTTAATTACGGTTCTTGGGGTGATTGCTTCTTGGAATTTAAAGCAACAGGTGAGAAGCTATTTCATGTTGTACTTATTGCTCAGTACCAGTATCGTCGGCTGCTTTTTAGCCCTTGATTTTTTCTTATTTTATTTGTTTTTCGAGTTGGTGCTTTTACCTATTTTTTTCCTTATAGGGCTTTGGGGTGGTCCACGAAGATCTTATGCTTCAATCAAATTTTTTATTTATACCCTAGTAGGCTCTTTACTTATTTTGATAGTTATGATTGCCCTTTATTTAAGTGTTGGGGTAGAAGACCCTTCTAGTCAAACGATAGTTCACAGTTTTAATCTTCTACACATGATGGATACTAATTATTTCATACAAGGTAGTAGTTTGGCAAAAGATTCATTGTTGAGGTTTATGGGGATGCCTTTGAGAGCTGTGGCTTTTTTCACTTTATTTTTAGGATTTGCGATCAAGTTACCTATCGTACCTTTTCACACATGGCTGCCAGATGCCCATGTCGAGGCTTCCACCCCCATATCTGTAATTTTAGCAGCCTTACTTTTGAAGTTAGGAGGTTATGGTCTCTATCGTATTGCTTTTTCTATTTTTCCCGATGTAGCGTTTAATTTTGGTTATTTCATTGCTGCAGGTGGAGTTTTGGCTATCATTTATGGGGGATTGAATGCGATGGCACAAAATGATCTAAAAAGAATGATTGCCTACAGTTCCATATCACATATGGGATTTGTTTTGGTTGGCTTAGGTTCTTTTACGGTTGAAGGTGCCACAGGAGGGGTTTTTCAAATGATTGCCCATGGATTTATTTCAGCAGCGTTGTTTCTCATTGTGGGTGTACTCTATGATAGAATTCAGAATAGGAGAATTGAAAATTTCAGTGGATTGGCCTCAAAATTACCTGGCTATAGTTTTGTGGTAATGATTGTATTTTTTGCGTCACTTGGTTTACCCGGTTTAGCGGGTTTTGTGGGAGAACTATTGGTATTAATGGGTGCTTTTAATGTGAGTGCAATTGATGGAATGTTGCCGAGTTGGATAGGAATTGGTGCAGTAATGGGTATGCTGATTACAGCTGCTTATTACCTTTGGACTATACAGCGTATGTTTTTAGGTAAATACTGGGTACGCCAGCAAAGTTGGCAGTCGAAGATGAAAGATTTAGAAATGAGAGAATGGTTGATTTTCACGCCATTAATATTGGGAATTTTTGTTTTGGGTATCTATCCAAAAGTTATTTTGGATACGATGAATCACAGTATTGAACTATTCATAGCTCATGTGGGAAATTTAAAAATCAAACCATAAATGTAGTTTTGAATATTAGCGAGCAACTTATAGAAATCCAAGAACATTTTGAAGTGATTTCTTCTGAAATGATTTTGATTATAGGTTCGATCATATTGTTGATTTTGGGCATATTAAAAATACACTTATTTTGGATTAAAAGATTTGCTGCTGTTGTATTACTAGGTTCTTTTCTTTTTGCACAGGAGGTGCAAGATCTATTTTTTACGGAAACCATTATCAGAGATGATTTAAGCTACCTAATGACCCAATTATTGCCATTGGTTACCTTGGGAATATTTTGCTTTAAAGAACAAAGACACCAGTCCTATGAGTTCTATTTTTTGTTGATGAGTGTACTGTTAGGGTCTCTATTTATGGTAGGCTCCAACAATTTATTGTTATTGTATTTAGCTATTGAATTAACTTCATATGCTAGCTATTTGTTGACTGGTTTTGATTTCAAAGAAAAAGGCAGTGAAGCAGCCATGAAGTACTTATTATTCGGAGGCGTGAGTTCTGCGGTGATGTTATTTGGAATTTCACTTTTGTATGGGGCATATAATTCGTTCTATTTTAATACCATGGAATTTTCAGTGCTGGGCGCAACTGGATTGCTCTTTTTTTTATCTGGCTTGTTTTTCAAAACTGCCATTGCCCCTTTTCATATATGGTTACCAGCAACTTATCAGGGTGCGCCAACAGATGTGGCTTCATTTTTTTCTATTGTACCTAAAACTGCTGGTTTTGCTGCACTTTATCATATATTTAAGTGGACCAATGAATTATTTAATCCCTTTTTAGAGCATCTCATTTTACTCTTGGCTATCTTGACTATTCTATGGGGTACTTTGTCTGCTTTGAGACAAACAAATGTTAAAAGAATGCTTTCTTATGGAGTGATGGCACACTCTGGATTCATACTTCCATTTTGCTTACACATGGAGACTTATTCTCTATTTAAGTATTATGTCATTATTTATGCAGTCATGAATATTCTAGCCTTTCTGTTTGTACAGCTTCATGAAAATGATGGAGATGACTTATCCTTAAGTGCATTCTCTGGTTTAGGTATAAAATTCCCATTTTTAGGAGGGATCAGTGTGGTCTGGGCTATTGCGTTGGTAGGACTTCCTCCAACAGGGGGATTCATGGCTAAATTATTTCTCTTCTCTACTGCATGGCATTACTATGAATCCATGGACTCTTTATTTTGGTTAACCTTTATTGTTGTGGGTATTTTGAGTTCAGCAGCTTCTCTTTATTTTTATTTAAGAGTCCCTTATTTTTATTTTTTTAAAAAAGATCAAGGTAAAAAAGTGCATATAAACAAGATGCATTTTGCCATTATGATTTTGTTGGCATTTACTTTAATTTTTTTATTTATTCAACCCAATATTTTAGATAGATTTGCACCAATAATAAATCCATGAGTGATGCCATCAAACATGAATGCGGTATAGTGCTTCTCAGATTGAGGAAGCCGCTACAGTACTATATAGATAAGTACAAAACACCAAGTTATGCTGTGAATAAGATGTTTTTACTTATGCAAAAACAGCTCAATCGCGGCCAAGATGGGGTAGGAGTTGCCAACATTAAAATAGATATGGAACCGGGTTATCGCTACATCAGCAGATACAGAACCATTGATTCTCAACCTATCAAAACCATTTTTCAAAAGATTGGGAGAAAATATCAAAAGGCGCTTAAGGAAGGTGAAGAAAAATATATGGATGGGGCTTGGCTCAAACAAAATGTAGCTTTTTCAGGAGAAGTTTGGATGGGACATTTGCGCTATGGAACCCATGGGAAAAACAATATAGAGAACTGTCATCCATTCCTAAGACAAAATAACTGGAGGAGTCGTAATTTGGTTGTGGCAGGTAATTTTAATATGACGAATGTTGATCAACTTTTTGATAAACTTATCGAATTGGGCCAGCACCCTAAGGAAAAAGTAGATACCGTGACTGCCATGGAGAAAATAGGGCATTTTCTTGATGAGGAAAATGAATTTATTTTTCATAAACATAAAAAATCACACAGTAAATCAGAGCTTACACACCTAATAGAGGAGCAGATAGACTTACGAAGGGTTTTAAATAAATCTTGCAGAGATTTTGATGGAGGATATGCCATCACCGGAATGGTAGGTTATGGAGCTGCTTTCGTGGCTAGAGATCCCGTTGGGATTAGGCCAGCCTATTATTATGCCGATGATGAGGTCATCGTGGTGGCTTCAGAAAAGCCAGCAATCAAAACTGCTTTTGAGTGCAATTATGAGGATATCAAGGAGGTCAGTCCAGGTCATGCTTTAATTATAGATAAGCATGGAAATTATGAGCACAAACAGTTCCTTGAGCCGCAAAAGAAAAAGGCCTGTAGTTTTGAGCGTATTTATTTCTCAAGGGGAACAGACCCAGATATTTATCGTGAGCGCAAAGAATTGGGCAAGTTGATGGTTCCTCAAGTTTTGAAATCAATCAATTTTGATTTAAAAAACACTGTCTTTTCTTATATACCCAATACAGCTGAAATTTCATTTTTAGGGATGATGTCAGGGGTTGAAAATTACTTAATAAGTAAGCGTAAGGAGATTATTGTGGATCATAAACCCAGTGCGGATTCATTGGAAGATTTATTGACCTTTAAACCTAGGATAGAAAAATTAGTATTGAAAGATGCTAAATTACGTACTTTCATAGCGGATGCTTCACACAGAGATGAATTGGTAGCGCATGTCTATGACACTACTTTCGAAGTCATCCAAAAGGACAGAGATTCATTGGTTATTATTGATGACAGTATTGTGAGGGGTACTACTCTAGAGAAAAGTATCTTGACTTTATTGGACAATCTGAATCCTAAAAAAATTGTGATCATATCATCTGCTCCACAAATTAGATTTCCCGATTGTTATGGTATTGACATGAGTAAAATGAAGGATTTTGTTGCCTTCAGGGCCGTATTGGCCTTGCTCATTGATGAGGGGAAAGAATATCTATTGGAAGATGTATTAGAAAAATGCTTAGCTGACCAAAACAAGGTAAATGAGGTTAATTATGTTAAGCAACTTTATGCACCTTTTTCTTATGATCAAGTGTCTCAAAAAATTGCAGAGATTGTAAAACCTAAAAGGATGAAAGCCGTTCTTGAGGTCGTTTTTCAAACAGTTGAGGGCCTACACAAGGCATGTCCTGATCATCTTGGGGATTGGTATTTTACAGGGGATTATCCAACCAAAGGAGGAAATAGCGTTGTAAATACTGCATTTATTAATTTCATGAAGGGTGTGGAGGTTAGGGCTTACTAAAAGTCCTTAATGTTTTGGTGATCTTTTTGATTTTAGATTGAAAAGCTTTCTCCACATCCGCAGGTGCGACTTGCATTGGGATTTACAAATTGAAAACCTTTACCATTTAATCCGTCCGAAAATTCAAGTGTTGTTCCTAATAGGTATAACAAACTTTTTCTATCTACGACGACTTTAACTCCTTGATCTTCAAAAATATCATCTTGGTCTGTCACGGTATCATCAAAAGCAATGTCATACATCAGGCCAGAACAACCGCCCCCTTTTACTGAAACCCGCAAGTTATACGCTTCACTGTAACCTTCAGCAGTTCGTAGCACACTTATTTGATCTTTGGCTTTCTTGCTAATATTTATCATTAATACAAAAATAGTGTATTATCTGTCATTCAAAATTATAAAACTCAGAAAAGTTCTTGTTTCTTTGTTAGAGTAAATACTCAGATTGAGATGATAAAAGTAGAACATATAGGTATTGCGATAAAAAATATTGAGGAGGTGAATGCACTCTATACCAAGATATTTAATCAAAAGCCATATAAGCAAGAGCACGTTGATAGTGAGTCTGTGGATACCACTTTTTTTCAGGTGGGACAAACGAAAATAGAATTTTTAGCATCTGAAAATCCTGAAAGTACAATCGGTAAGTATGTAAAAAAAAATGGGTCTGGTATTCATCATATTGCTTTTGAAGTTGATGATATTCAATCAGAAATCAATCGGTTAGAGGCAGAAGGATTTAATATGATATATAATCCAGCACGAATAGGTGCTGATAATAAACTAGTAACCTTTATACACCCGAAGGGCACTGATGGCATACTTATTGAACTTTGCCAAGAAACCCATGATTTCAAATAATCTGCTTTATATAGTTGCCATTATCATCACTCACTATTAATAGGGGTTATTTATACACTATTAATAGTGAATATTTTGGCCAGAAATAGTCATTTCGGATAGCGCGTATCAATTTTAAATTTGTATTTTAAAAAAACAAGATATAAAACAAAATATAAAATGAGTTTACTAAAACATACAACATTTTATGGTTTAGCCGTAGGAATTATTTTTCTTCTGAGTTGTGAGGAAGAAACTATCGAAG